>NZ_JBSQBC010000004.1:0-58216 GCF_053851675.1 Mycoplasma sp. 1781 | reverse complement strand
TACCTGTTTTGGCAACACCAGTTATAGCTCTATCATGTGCAAATCCTGCTAAACCGGAAAAACCAGATAAACCAGAAAAACCAGCTGAACCAATGAAACCAAAAAACCCAGAAACAAAAAACCCTCAACAAAAAACACCTGATAAAGAAAGTGATACTGATAAAAATCCTAATCCAGATAAACAAGGCGATACTGATCAATCAATGCAAGGCGATTCAGAGAATGATAAGCCAATTAAACCAGAAATTGAAACACCTGAATCAATTCAATTTAACAAAGACAAACAAGCAGTAATGCTTTTCGCTGAAAAAATTTCTAAGGTTGATATTTCAAAAGATAACTTTATTGGTGAACTTAAAAAAGAAGGGGCTGAGGCATTTAAAAAACTTGGCAAAAGTGATTATTATTTTAAAAATGTTTTAACAAAAGCATTTTCATTATTAATTAATCTTGACGATATCATTAAAAAAGATAAAAATCCAAATGTAATCATTCAATTATTAGGTGAAATTGATAACATTTTTACAAAAAGCTTATTCAAGGGACAAATCGATCCTCAACTTAAAAAAGAATTTAACAAAAATGTTAATTTAGGTGTTGAATTGAATAAACTTAATGTTAATTCGGATAAAAAATCAATAGAAGAATTTCAAAAATTACTTGAAGATGAAAAAAAATTAAATGAACTTCTGAAAAAATTTGATATTAAAGAATTTAATTACGAAGATGAAAAACTTAAAGATGCGCTTGAAAAAACTAAACTTTTACAGCCAGATAATATTCCACAACAAGCAAAAATTCAATTATTAGGAGAAATTAGTAAGCTATTAACAAAGACAGCAAGTGATTTGCTTTTCCCTAAGGGTGAAAATTTAAAATTCGAAGAAAAAACACAACAAGAAAAACAAATTGAAAACGTTAAAACTATTGTTTCTATGGTTAAAAATCTAAATATAGAAGCAAATGAATCTAGTTTTTCAAACCTTAAGAAAATGCTTGAAGAATATAAAGAAAATTACAAGAAAGATAATGATAAACTTTCTAAATATGGTCTTGGGGGAAACTCATATAATGAAAAATCAATTGACGAAGCAATAAAAACAACTGATGAACTAATTAAACTTTCAAAAATGAATAATTCAAAAGATGGCAATAATAAAAAATACCCAAACCTAAAAATTCAATTGCTGGATCATTTAGTTAGATTATTAATGCCAAGTAGTGCTGACTTTTTACAAAACTAAAGCCTTAGTAATTTTGTAAAGGTTATTATAAAGGTATCCGAATGTGGATACTTTTTTTATAAATTTAGTTAGAAAAGCATAAAAATTTCTAAAAAATTACTAATATAGAATTCTTATTATGCCTCTATATATGTCGATATTATTTATTTTGATTAAATTTTAAGATAAATATAATGAGTTTATTTTTATAAAATAAGTTATTTGCTATAATTTCTAGGTGCAATGTAAAATTGCCTAAAATGTGGAAGAATTTATTAATTCGTTTGAACCACAATTATCGAAAGGATTTTTAAAAATGGCAAAGGAAATAGTAAAAAAAGCTAAATTACAATTTTTAGCTGGACAAGCCAAACCGGGCCCTGCATTAGCAGGTGTTGGTATTAACATGCCTGAATTTACTAAAGCTTTTAACGACCAAACAAGAGATAGAGGTTCGGAACCAGTTCCTGTATTAATTACAGTTTATAAGGATAAATCATTTATTTTTAAATTATTTACTTCACCAACATCATATAAATTGATTCAAGCTTCAAAAATTAAAAAAGGTAGTGGAGTTCCAAACAAAGAAAAAGTTGGTTCAATTACTTTGGAACAATTAAAAGAAATAGCGGAATATAAAATGCCAGATATGAATGCAATAACTCTAGAAGGCGCTATGCATCAGGTTGCTGGAACTGCTAAAAATATGGGTATTACAGTTGAAGGTTATGAAGAATGACTAAAAGGAAGTGCTAACTAATGGCTAAGAGAGTTACAAAAAACGCTAAAGTTTTAAAAACATTAGTTAACAAAAAAGATATTTACCCTTTAGCAGATGCAATTGAATTAGCTAAGAAAGCTTCATTTGCAAAATTTGATGAATCATTAGATATTGCTATTAAATTAAATTTAGACACAAGAAAATCAGACCAACAACTACGTGGAGCTGTAGTGCTACCAAATGGTACTGGTAAAAGCATTAAAGTTTTAGTGGCTACCGATGAAGTTTCAGCGCAAAAAGCGGCATTAGAGGCTGGGGCAGACTTTGTTTATTCATCTTCAGAACTACCAGAAATTTTAAATCAAGATAAATATGAATTTGATGTGATTGTTGCCGATCCAAAAATGATGCTTGTTTTAGGAAAATATGGTAAAAAGCTTGGTCCAAAAGGTTTAATGCCAAACCCAAAGACAGGAACAGTTACAACAAATCCAGTTAAAGCTGTTGAAGAATTGAAAAAAGGTAAAGCAAATTACCGTGCTGATAAGGGTGGAATTATCCATGCCTCAGTTGGTAAAAAATCAATGCCTACTGAATTGTTGGCTCAAAATGCTGAAACCATAATTCAAACAGTTAAGAGATTAAAACCACAAACTGTTAAGGGAACATATGTTTTAAACATTGTAGTTTCTACTTCAATGGGTGCTGCTGTTAAAGTGAAAATCGATTAATTTGTTTTAAAAAAACTTGGCTTTTTGGCTAAGTTTTTTTAAAACAAAAATAATAAAATTAGACCAAACCCATAACAATTGGGGATTAGGTCTAATTTTATTTTGATATATTATTTTAAATTATAAAATGTTTCTCTTCCTTTAAACTTAGCTCTATTACCTAGCTCATCTTCGATTTTTATTAATCTGTTATACTTAGCAATTCTATCAGTTCTTGACATTGAACCAGTTTTTATTTCCCCGGTGCTAAATGCTACTGATAAATCAGCGATAAATGTATCTTCTGTTTCACCAGAACGGTGTGAGATCACAGGAACTAAATTAGCTTCTTGAGACATCTTGATTGCTTTGATTGTCTCTGTTAATGAACCAATTTGGTTAATCTTAATTAATGAAGCATTAATTGCTTTTTTAGTAATAGCTTCCTTTATATATTGAGGATTTGTTACAATTAAGTCGTCCCCTACTAACTGAACCTTTTCACCATACTTCTCATTCATTGCAATAAATCCATCCCAATCATCTTCATGGTGTGAATCTTCAATTGAAATGATAGGGTATTTATTAATCAATTTACCAAAGTAATTCACAAGTTCTTTAGTTGTAAATTCGTATTTATTTTTAGCATATTTTTCAAAACCAGCTCTTTTATCTAATAATGCCTTCTTAAATTTCTTAAATACATACTTCTTCGTCTCTGAATCATATAGTTCCGAACATGCAGCATCCAAGCAAATTGCAATCGAATTTACGCCTTCTGTTGCGGGATTAAAACCAGCATCCTTAATTGCTTTAACAAGAAAATCAAGTGCTTCCTCATGGGTATGTAAATTAGGTGCAAAACCACCCTCATCACCTACTTGTGTTCCGTGTCCTGCCTTCTTAAGTAATTTAGCTAATGTATGAAATACTTTATTTGCCATTTGCAGAGAGTGTTTAAATGATTTAGCCCCTACCGGCATAATCATGAATTCTTGAAAATCAATGGTATTTGAAGCGTGTTCACCACCGTTAATAACATTTAACATCGGCACCGGCAAAGTAAATGAACTTGCGCTAATTTGTTTTAAAGAAGCCAGATATTCATATAATGGCTTTTTAGCTTCGATTGCAGCTGCTTTTGCGCATGCTAGAGATACAGCTAAAATTGCATTGGCACCAAATTTTGATTTTGTTGGAGTACCATCAGCATCAATCATAATATTATCAATCAACTCTTGATTTTTTACATCATGCCCAATTAATAAACTGGCTATTTCATTATTTATATGATCGCAAGCACCTTGAACACCCTTTCCACCAAATCAATTATCTTCATATTTTGTTCCTTTATCACGTAGTTCTAAAGCTTCCTTTGATCCAGTTGATGCGCCCGATGGCACTAGAGCTTCAGCGAAAGCTTTTTTAGTGGTTATCTCAACCTTAACTGTTGGATTCCCTCTACTATCTAAAACTTCATATGCATATATTTTCTTAATTTTAGACATTCCTATTCTCCTTAAAAATTCTTTAAAAATAAAATTAATTTTCGTCATCTAATAACGCTAATTTTTTTATATATAAATTATAGAATTATTTATTAATTTAGAAGCAACATTATTTATTTTAATAATGTTAATAGTGTAAAATTTTATATTATGGATTTAATAGAAAAAGAATTTAATGATTTCATTGATAAAATAACAGAAATAAGATATGACGACCCGCTCAAAGCAATTTATCTCTTAGATAACTCGAGAAATAAATTTGTTATTGATGCAATGCAAAAAGAAATTGACGCTTTCAGAAATACTATATTATTTCAGATTAAAAAAAACAATTTAAAAACAAAAACCAATTTAGATACTTTATCACTAATTAATTCATTAAAAAACAAAAAAATGGATTATATTTTTATGCTTAACTATAATGAATTAAAAAATCGAGATATAAATGAATATCTATCTGAATTTCAATTCTTTTTTAATGGAGATGGTTTTGACAACGGAGGATTTCAAACGCTAATATATGATTTATTGCAAACAAAGAATGTTGATTACAATTACAAAGTTAATAATATAATAATTAATCCTAAAATAGATGGTTCATTTTTAAAAAATGAGGCAATTGCTAAACTGGAAAAAGAAATATTAACAATTTACAGCAATGATGTAGCAAAAAGCAAAATCGCCAGACAAGTATTCAGTGCATATTTATTCAAAAATTGAATTAATATTTTAAAAAATAAAACTATTAGCGAATATGAAGAAATAATCAACGTTACTAAGGTTTTATTTGGCGAAAGGGATGAAAATTCACTATCAGATAATGAAAAATCATTATATTCATTATTTAAGTAAATAATGTTATAATAATAACAATATTTTTTATTCAAGGAGAACAAAAAAATGTCAAGAAAATTCAATGAGGAAAATACCGAATTAATTATCGATTATACCATTAATGGCGAGGAGTGAACCAAGGCCTATGAAAAAGCCCAAAAATCATTAGCTAATGATGTTACAATTCCTGGATTTCGAAAAGGTAAAGCCCCTTTAAAAGAAGCTCTAAAAAGAGTTGATCCATTTAAAATTTTTAATAAAGTAATTCATGATAAATTTGATGATGTTTATAAAAATCATATAATTACTCAAATTAAAGACGAAGATAAAATTATTAATGATTATCACCCTAGTTTTGATGTTAGTGATTATTCTGACCAAGGTGCCACATATGTATTTAGATTCCCTCTATTTCCTAATGTAAATTTAGGTGAATATAAGAAACTTAATACTAAGTTAAACATTGCAAACATTGATAAAAAGATGATTGAAGGTACCAAAGAAACAATTCTAAAAAATTACGCTGTTTCCATTGAATCTAATGAACCAATAAAAATGGGTGATAGTGTAAATTTTGATTTTACTGGTTACATTAATGGGGAAAAATTTGAAGGCGGAGAAGCTGAAAAATTTGACATAGTAATAGGATCAAATCAATTCATTCCTGGCTTCGAAGAACAAATGGTCAATCTAAATCGTGGTGAATCAAAAGATATAAATCTTAAATTCCCTGAAACATATCATGCAAAAGAATTGGCTGGAAAAGATGTAGTCTTTAAAGTAAAAATTAATTCAGTTAAAACAAATAATTACCCAGAGGTAAATGATCAATTCTTAAAAGAAGCAAAAATAAATCCATTAGTAAACACTATCGAACAATTTAATGAATATGTTGAATTTGAAGCAACAAAAGCAGTTTTACAAGTAGCTTCGCAAACCTACACAGATGAAGCAATCAACGAAATCATCAAGAACTCTTCAATAACAATTTCTAACATAATTATTAATGAAGAAGCTGAAAAATATTATAAAAGTTTTATTCAACAACTAAAACAAAAAGGGATTAGCGAAAGAGATTATTTTGAATTCACAAAAACCAATAAAGAGGATGTTCTAAAAACATATCAAGATGAAGCCTTTAAAAATCTTTTTAAATCATTTGTTTTAGGAAAAATTGTAGATGAGGAAAATCTACAAATCACTGATGAAGAATATGAAAATAAGGTTAATGAAATAGCTAAATCATATAATTTAAAACCAGAACAAATAAAAACCTTCGTTTCAAAGAAATCATTGGAACAAAATGAACTACCACATAAAATTTTTACTTTACTAGTTCAATTTAGCGATTCTAAAAATTATGAAAAATATAGAAAATTAGAAGAAAATATAAAACAATATGAAAAGAATGTTGAACAAGCTATTGTTAAAATGGTACAATCAAAACCTAAGGACAATGATAAAGAATCGGCAACTAAGGCTGACAAGGCTGAAAAATAGATAAACGCAAAAATAAAAATGCAAGATTAAAGTCTTGCATTTTATAATTTCTTTTAATTATTCAGCAATGAGTGTATGCTTTGTGTATCAAGAAACAACTCTTTGTGGCAAGATTTTAATCACAATTAAATAATGCTTTTTTTAATTGTGCCTATATAAGGCAGCTGTCTCATTTTTTCTTCTCAATCAAAACCAAAACCAACAACAAAGTCTTCTTTTTGAATAATAAAACCATAATTATCAGGCTCAAATTCCACAATTCTACCACTAGGTTTATTTAATAAAGTAAGGACCTTAAGACTCTTAGGATTTCTAGATTTCAAAATTGACACAACCTTAGTCATAGTTTTTGCTGTATCGACAATATCTTCAACTATTAACACATCACGACCCTCGATATTATTAACAAGATCAAGAATTATCTTAACATTTCCTGATGGTTTGTCTTTCCCATCATATGAACTAGTTATCATAAAATCCGTAATAAAATCTATGTTAATTGTTTTTATCAATTGAGCATAAAACGGTAAGCATCCTTTTAATAAACCGACAAGAATTAAGTTATTTGAATTTTTATATGTTTCATTAACTCAATTGCTTAGTTCAATTATTTTTGATTCCAATTGTTCTTGGTTGAAAAGAACTTTTTCTATTCGTGGATCAATTGTCTTAACTGCCATTGTTTTTCCTCTTCATCAATAATTTTTACTACTTGCTTATATACCTCATCCTCAGATAAATTGTTTGTATCGATAATTTTGTAATTAAGTTGAAAATCATCAGCAAGTTCTTTAAAAATTTTATAATAATTTTCATGCAAGTTCTTGAAATAATCGTAATTAAGATCTCAATTATCTATTTCAATAGCTCTCCCTCGCTCAAAAATTCTTTTCTTAAAAGTATCAAAACTTATATCAAGAAATATTACTAAGTCCGGTAATTCGCTTTTTGTAATTAACTTAGAAAATAAGGCTTTGAAGCCATCAAAATATTTAGGTTCCTTTTTACTAAGAATTAACTTAGCAAAAATATAATGTTCAATAGAAAATCTATCCAAAAACAAATGCCGATCTATATCGGGTTTATCTTGCAATTTATTATAAATTTCCATAAATTTTGCTGAATGGTTTTCAATAATAAAACTTTGAAAACTAATAGTTAAATTTTGTTTCTTCTCATATAATCACTTTAAAAAAGTATTGAATACCTCATCATTTTCTTCAAATTCATTCAGTAGTAAAGAATTTTTATAATGATTAGCTAATTTGGAAGAAAGCGAACTTTTTCCCGCAGCAATCATTCCACTTATTCCTATTATCATAAAGACCCCCTAAATAAGAAAACTAAAAATATTTAAATTATTTTACTAAATGTTGTAATCAAAAAATAGTAAAAAAATAAAAAATAGCAATTTGTGTAATATGCTATTTTTTTATAAAAAAACAGTTAATAATTATATTAAAAAACATATAAAGTTAATTATAAATCTATCAATATTTTTGATAAAAAATTTGAATCGTTTTGCATATCATATGCCTTAACCAAATTAAGCATTAAGGCAATGATAGTCATGGGTCCAACACCGCCAGGTACTGGAGTTAAATATGATATTTTGTTATTTATCTTAGAAATATCAATATCACCGACAATTAAACCATTTATTCGATGTATTCCTACATCAATAAGGACAACATTATCCTTTAATTTTATTCCGTCCAGGCAGCCACGGCAGCCAGTTGCTACAACAACTAAATCATTCAATAATAAATCGTCCTTCGGAGTATTAATATCATATCTTCTTACATGAGACCCATTTTGCTCAAAATAATCAGCAAGCGGCTTTCCAACTATCTTGCTTTGACCGACAACGGCAATATTCATATTATTAAAATTAATTTGATATTTTTTTAATAATATAACAACACCAAGAGCTGTAGCAGGGAGAAATGAATTAAAATTAGTTAAAAAATTTGCTTCTTGATTCCATTGTGTCAAACCATCAATGTCCTTAGTTATATTAATGCAATTAAGTAACTCTTGTAGATTTTTGACTTTATCCGTTTGCAAAGGAAGCTGAACTAAAAAACCGGTTGTTTCTTTGTTCAGAATATCAATATTATGCTTTATTTCTTCTTCTGATACGTTTCTATTTAATTTTATTAATTTTGTTTTAAACCCAAGGAAATGAGCAATATTTAATTTATGCTTTATATATATATTAGATTCCTCAAGATCACCAACCTGTAATATACCTAAAATTGGCATTTTATCTTCTGCCATGTTTTCAAATTGCTTTTTTATTTTAGTTTGTATTTCTTCCTTAGTTTTTTTACCATCTAAAATATTGTACATTTTTATACTTTTCTAAATGCACCAGTCTTACTTTGCACATTAATTGACGTTGTATCCTTCAATGATTTTGCATAATCCATAGCTTCTTTTTGCGTTTTAAAAACTCTCAAAGCTCTTTGCCCTTTTGGGTTTTTTACTGCCCATCCATCAGGATGATTTACGACTAATCTCACTGCCATTATTTTTCCCCTTTTATTTTAAAATTTACAATAAAAATACTTTATATATTATAAAATCATACATTATTTTTTAATTAAAAATAAGCTATTTTATTTAAAAAAAATAAAAAAACTTTTTTTGTTATTAATATATTTTTTTATCAAAAAACCGGATTAAATTATTTTCTAAACTTTACATCAAAAAATAGCAATAAAATAGGTTTTTACGATAATTGTAAAATTTAACTTAACAATTCGGCGAGATTACAATTGTTATTTTGAAATAAAGCCACCACAAATTAATAATTTCATAAATTTATTTATTTGCTAAATATCTTAAATATTTTAAAATTTGCTATCTCCCAAAATTTTAAAAGGTCATTTCTTTCGATATCTTTTGAGTTTTTTTGTAAATTGAAAAAATAAATTTTAAGGAGTTTTTTTAATAATGGCGACTCTTTAACTTTCTACATCTATCATTTTACTTGACGTTGGTATATCGGTGATTCCTCTTATTCAGTTATTAATATTGCTATTTGTCTAATAAAAATTTTTACTATAATTTTTATCTAATTATTTTTATAATTGATTCTTAACATAAACAAAAAAACATGATGCCAAGGCATCATGCTAGTGTATTTACATTTGGTGGAGATGCGGGGAATTGAACCCCGGTCCATACATTGTAATATTTCAATATCTACAGTTTATTCTATTTTTATGCTAACCAGTTTTAATTAAAATAGAAAAAAAATTAAAAGGGTGTCAGTTTATTTGAGTCATTCAGCCCTTAACTGAAACAGTACTGAATCAAGCCCAAGACAACAAAATTCTTAAATGCGGGCCACATTATAAGATTTTGACCAGATTTTAATTAAGCAAATACTGGATTTAATTGACGATTCATAACGTTTGTCATGAAGTAGTCTTTTTCTTTTTTGTTTTCTAAGTTTGCATTTAAAAAAGCCTAGAAGTATTATGGTTTACAAGACCACTGCAATTGAAATACGTAAATATTTGTCGAAGCCATTACATCCCCGCTAATATATTTTTCTAAGGTTTCTTTTTAGCTCTTCTTGTTTAATTTTTTCACGTTTATCGTATTTTTTTAATCTTTTAGCCAAAGCAATTTCAACTTTTATATAATTGTTCACTCAATAAATCGAAAGGGGAACCATTATTAAGCCTAATCTATCAATTAAATTACTTATTCTCAAAATTTCTTTTTTATGCATCAATAATTTTCTTGATCTATCCAATTCGCCCTTAACTAGCATATATTGGGAAATATACAAATTATTAATCCAAACCTCATTTTTGTTGCTAATAGAGCAAAAAGCATTATCTATTTTTGCATTTTGTGCTCTCAAACTTTTTACCTCTCAACCAAGTAATGAAATTCCTGCCTCATAAGTACTATGAATCTCATAATCAAATTTAGCAAATTTATTTTTTATAATTAACTTTGGCATAAATAATATTATAAGATCAAAAAAAGAAATATTAACACAAAGACGCATTAATATTTCCCTTTTCTCTTTCAATTCCAATAATTTTTATTTTATAATTATGGCCAACCTTGAATAAAAGGCGGTCGCCTTTAGCTTCATAATTGGAAATTTTTATAACATTATCATCCAAATCTTCAAATCTTATTAAAACACTTGTTTGATATTCGTTAATATTAAAAAATACTCCAAATTTTTCAATAGAAACGGCCGTAGAAACAAATGTCTTATTGATTAGTGATTCAAAATATTCAGCTTTTCTAATATCAACAATGTCTCTTTCAACAGTCATTGCCGTTCTTTCGCTTTCAGAATTCATAAGCGCAATTTGCTCAATTTTACTAGATTCCTCCGAAAATTGTTCATCGCTAATTTTTTTACGAGCAAACAAATATTTCTTAATTAAACGATGCAATAATAGATCAGGATATCTTCTTATTGGTGAGGTAAAATGTGAATAATATTTAGAAGCAAGACCAAAATGACCGATATTTTTAGATGAATATACTGCTTTTTGCATTGTTCTAAGAAAAGCATTTTTTATATAATCATCCAATCCTTTTTCTTTTAGTTTATTTACCATTTTTGAAAAACTTAATGGGTTTCCATCAAAAGGTACCAATATATTATTTAAATGTGCAAATTTAATAAGTTCTTGAAGCTCAAAAAGCTTATCATCAGATGGTTTATCATGAACACGATATATTGAAGGAATATGGTTTTCAAACATCATTTCCGCTATTGTTTCATTTGCTCTAACCATAAAATCTTCAATCATATTTTCGCTTTCGCCATCCTCTCTTATTTTGATGTCTACTACCTTATTATTTTCTATAATTAACTTTGGTTCCTTAATTTCGAAATTAACATAACCTTCTTTGATCTTATATTGTCGAATAATTTTTGATATTCTTTGCGAATCATCCATTAATTTTTTTAATTCTAATGATACATTTATCTTTTTATTAAAATAATCATTCACTTCATTATAAGTTAGGCGATAATTAGAATTAATTACACTTTCATAAATATCTTTTTTAACATTATTACCTTCTTTATCTATTTCTAACTCAAGTGTAATAGTACATCTATCGACATTAGGGTTTAATGAACAAATTCCATTAGATAATTCATAAGGTAACATAGGTATAACCTCACCTGGCAAATAAATTGATGTACCCCGAAGCAATGCCTCACTATCAATTTTGCTTCCTTCTTTTACATAATAAGAAACGTCCGCAATATGAATATAAAGTTTTGTATTACCATTAGGTAACACAAAACATGATATTGCATCATCAAAATCCTTTGTATCTAGACCATCAATAGTAACAGTTAATAAACTGCGTAAATCTTTTCGTTGTTTAATTTCATGATCACTAACAGATGTAGGCATATTGGAAGCTTCCAGAAGAACACTATCATTGAATTTCTGGCTAACTTCATTTTCTGCGAGAATTTTAGCAAATGGAAATTCAAAAGAATTAATATTTGTAATAATTCTATTAAACTTAATAGCAATATTTTTTCCATTTGGTTCTAAAACAAAAACCTCAACAACATCATCTCTATTTATATTTTTAGGTATATTCATTAAATTAAAAATCTCAAACTTTCCTTTATCTCGATCATTTGATGCTTCGAAATAAATCTTCCCATTATGTGATCTTAAGAAATTTCCTATCAAAATATTTTTTTTATGTTTTAATAGTTTTGTAATTTTTGCCTTATATAACAATTCATTTTGATCGTTATAATAATAGAAAATTTTGGCCTCTATTAAATCGCCATCAAGTAGATTTCTTGTTTCAAATGGAAATAAAATTGCAGATTTTTTCTTCAATTCATCATTAGCGTCAATAAAATCAATAAAACCTAATCTTTTATTAGTTATTGCAACAATATCTTCGACCATTGTAAGATAAAAAATAGGAATATAGGAACCATCCCTCTTGTATTCGATTTTTTCGTTTTCTTCCAATTTTTTAAGTATTAATGATAAATCAGTATTTAATGATGGATGTATGTTTAATTTCTTTACAATTTCCAAAAAACTTAAACCTTGTGGATGAGATTGAATGAATTTTAATATCTCAACTGAGTCTAATTTTTTAACATTTTTAAAAAATTTATTGTTCATTATATGTAAGTTTTAACCTTGCTGTCAAACAACGCGCAAAATAATTGCAAATATAAACATTAAAATGCCTAAGGAAATCATCGACCATTTAAGAACTTTTTTAATTCCGCGTTCTTTTGAAATTTTAAATAGGTCAAGATCATTGCTACCAACAAGTGCACCGCTAAAACTATTAGAATCTGGGGCCATCATAAATGATATTCCTATAATACCTAAGGATATTATTAAAAGAATTACAACTAATGCTCATACCATAATATTATTTTTCTCCTAACTTTTAATTTCTATCCCATACTCAGCGAGTTGATCTTTTGCTAATTCTGATGGCGCTGAAGTAAGTAAATCTACACCTTTTGCGTTTTTTGGAAAAGCAATAACATCCCTTATGGATAATGATTTGGTTAAAATCATTAAAACTCTTTCAATACCAAATGCAATGCCACAATGCGGTGGTAAGCCGTATTCAAATGATTTTAAGAAGAAGCCAAATCTTGATTGTTGTTCTTTTCTTGATATTTTTAAAATATCAAAAATCATTTTTTGAATATTGAGATCATGAATTCTAATCGATCCAGAACCTAGCTCAAAACCGTTTAAAACTAAATCATATGATTTAGCTCTAACCTTATTAAACTCATCATTTTTCAAATAATGAACAGTAGATTCGTCAAATTGAGTAAACGGATGATGTGCAGGAGCATAAGAATTAGTTTCCTTATCAAATTCAAACATTGGCCAATTAACTATTCACAAAAAGTTTAATTTATTTGGATCTGCTAACTTATATAGCTCATTCAATAGTGTTCTTATTGCACCCAAGGCTTTTAAAACATTTTCTTCATCGTTACCGGCCGATATTAAAGCGATCGGGTTTGATAAATGAGTTGACTCTTTTTTTGTTGCAAGGTGTTTGCTAACTTCACATGATGGACAAGTTAAATCTAACGTTTCAAAAAACTCACCACCATTCTTATAAAAAATTTCATTAATTATATCAATATGCTCATTAACATCCCGGTCAAATATTATACCCTTTACATATTTCATTCCGAATTTATCACTCAATTCCTCTGAATAATCTTGAATTAAATATGGATATCTTGTGTCGGGTTTATCGTTTCCATAATGTTTCATTGAGTATTCGAAATCCATTCGTGGAAATTTTGTTTCAATATTATAGCCTAATTTTCCCAGAACTTCTGCTCACATTTCCTCACATAATGCAAAGATTTCTTCCTCCGAGCCAAAAGACATTTCAATATCTAATTGAGTAAATTCTGGTTGTCGATCCTTTCTTAAATCCTCGTCTCTAAAAACTCTTGCTAGTTGAAAATATTTTTCAACACCTCCAGCCATCAATAATTGTTTAAATAATTGAGGTGATTGAGGTAGTGCAAAAAACCTTCCTTTTTTTCTTGTTGGCACCAGGTAATCTCTTGCGCCTTCTGGAGTTGATTTAGCTAAAATAGGTGTTTCAACCTCAATAAAACCTTTCTTATCGAAAAAATTTCTAATATAAAGCGATAATTTATGTCTAATTTTAAGATTGTTCAATACTTTTTTATTTCGAATATCCAAAAATCTATATTCTAGACGTAAATCCTCATTTGCAGAATTATTCTTATCATCTTCAATATCAAAAGGGATTTGTTTAGATGAATTAAGAATTTGATATTCATTAACTAAAACTTCAATTTCACCTGTTTTTAAGTTTGCATTAGCATCAAGGCGCTTCTTAACGATACCATTAACCTTAATGCAACTTTCCTTGGTTAAAAGTGGGTCAGAAATATTAACAAACACCAATTGAATGATACCGCTAGAATCTCTCAAATCAACAAACATTTGATTCTTAAATTTCCTCTTAGTTGCCACTCAACCAAACAGTTCCACACTATTACCTATATTATTTATATCTAAATCTGCACAATATATTTTCTTCATTTTATATTACATCCTTTATTATCTCTTGAAATTGTTTGATGTCATGGTATTTATGAATAATTTCAATATCTTTAATTTTTATTTTTATTTCTTGATGTTTCGAATTTAATTCCTTAAATATGAGCATTCTAGGTTTTAATTGATAATTTAATTTAAAAAGTTGTTTAATTGAGCATTTTTCATTAATGAATTCGATGTTGTACTCTTTTCTTAAATCATAAGCGATTTTTAATATTTCATCTTTTTCGTGATCATTTATATAACCTATAAGAATATCTAAATCCTCTTTTATCTCTTCGTATTTGTCAATGTTATAAGCAATTATGTTAGATATTCTATCAACGCCGAAAGCAAATCCGATCGATCCGATCATGGGGCCGCCGAAAGATTCAACCATTCCATCATATCTGCCACCAGCAAGAATTGTTGATTTCGAACCAAGAGCCTTCGAGTCTGAAACAAATTCAAAGACAATATCTGTATAATAGTCCAATCCTCGCACTAAATATGGATTAACCTTGTATCTAATATTAAATTTATCTAGCAAAATTAACAACTCATTAAATTCCTGCTTTTCATTATAACTTAAGAAATCAAGTAATTTAGGAGCATTCATTACAAATTCTTTTTTATTTTCCTCTTTATCATCAAGAATTCTAAGGGGATTTTTTTCTAATCTAATTTTTGAAATTTCACTTAGTTGATCTCTGTATTTTAAAAAGTAATCCTTTAAGTATGCAATATATTTATTTCTGCTTTCAATGCTACCAAGATTATTAATTTCTAAAATAGAATCATTTATTTTTAAATCATTTAAGAAATCATTAGCAAATTTAATTGCCTCAAAATTAGAGAGAACTGATTTTTTTTCGATTAATTCAATTCCACCTTGAATAAATTGTCTATATCTACCCTTCTGTGGTCGCTCATATCTAAACATAGGACCAAAGTAAAATAATTTTGCCTTTGTAAAATTATTTATCTTATTTTCGATATATGCTCTAATAACTGATGCTGTGCCTTCAGGCCTTAAGCTAATAGTTCTATTGCCGTTATCGCGAAAAACATACATTTCTTTTGTTACAATGTCACTAGTTTCACCAGCTGCTCTTATAAAAAGATTATAGTCTTCAATAATTGGTGTTTCAATAAATTGGAAATTATATTTTTTGCTTATTCCCTCAAAAGTCTTACGAATAAAATTTAGTATTTTAGCCTCTTTATTATAAATATCCTGTGTGCCTTTTAATCTTTTGAACATATATTCCTCACTAAATTACATCGAAAAATCATTAATACCAATAAAGGTTTGCTCTTGGATTTTTTCTGTTTTTCAAAAATCATTTTCAATTCTTTTGTGTTTATTTTTATATCTTAAATTAATTAAATGTTCTAATAGTCTTGGAATAATAAACATGTTTAAATATCAAGTAAATAACAATGCTAATTGAAGT
Organism: Mycoplasma sp. 1781; assembly: GCF_053851675.1. Classification (NCBI taxonomy): domain Bacteria; kingdom Bacillati; phylum Mycoplasmatota; class Mollicutes; order Mycoplasmatales; family Mycoplasmataceae; genus Mycoplasma; species Mycoplasma sp. 1781. The sequence goes on along the minus strand of NZ_JBSQBC010000004.1, from coordinate 42,164 downwards.
GAAAATATTGCATTAAACGATACACTCACAAGCAAGAATGGAGCTGATGATAATAATACAAATCCCAAAATAACATTAAATGTTTGAATAGTAAAGGTATCACTTATTAATATTTTGATAATATTATGAACCTGGGTTGGATTATAAATAAAGTTCTTGGTATTAGTATCTTTTAAAATTTCATCTTTTATGATTGATGAATTGATTACCGAATCAACAATATTGATAAACGAAACAAATAATAAACCGTCAAACACAAAATTATCAATTTTAGTTCTAAAGATAATGAATATCCCTAACACTAAACCAATCAAAAGAATTTGTTTTACTATAAAAATAACTGCTGATTGCATTGAATATCTAACTGTGATATATATGAATATGCAAATATTGGTTAATAGCATTAATAGAGAGATTCAGGCAGTTGAATACCCGATGTTGTTATTTCCTAAAGCATTAGAGCTAGTTACTAAAGTAACATCTGCATAATTCTTTGAATTAAATAACTTTAGCAATTCGTTGTTTATTAAATTGCTCATATCCATATTAGAATAAATTAATAGCGAATTTAATCCGTTTTCACTTGCTTTTACTTTCTCGATTAAAACACCTTCATTATGAGAAATAATAAAATTTTGCAATTCATTTAATATAGTAGTTTGTCCACTAATATCAACGCCATTTTTGAAATTTAAACCAACACTATAAATAAACTTAAATTTTAAATTAGAATCGACATTAAAACCTAATAATGCTGACTTTTGTATTCCAGAAAAGGAACCAAATATTAATATTGACACCATAAGAATAGCGATAATAGGAATAATAAGTAGTCTTACCTTAAAGAAATTATTAATCTTTAAAGTAAATTTATGTATTTTTTTATTTTCACTTAAAAGCAAATACTTCTTATTATCAAACGATTCGGTTTGAACTATAAGTCTAAACAATATGGTATTTAAACCAATAACAATAAAAGAAATTAACAAAGCGCCAATACCCATTAATGCACCAATAGTTGAAGAATGATTAATATTTAAATAGAAAGCCAAAATGGCCCCAATGCCTATAACAGCTACTACATCAAGTCCAGATATCAATGACCTTTTTGTCGCCTTATTTATAGCTTTGTTAGTATTCGAACCTTCCTTAATTTCCTTTGCAAAGATGTGCAATTTTCTAATTAATAAACTAAATGCAATAAATAGTAACATAATTGCTGTTAGTCCAATTATTGAATTTATAACTACACCAAAAGCAGTTATGATTGATAAAAATACAAATATCAAGAATGCCAACGTAACACTAGCAGTTACACCAAGTAGTCTGTACTTTATTAATAAAAATAGTGACATAACGGCTCACATAACAACTATAGCAATGATATATGAATCAAATTGTCTATATGATTTAGTAATAAAATAAGAAGTTTGTTTTTCTAATTTAAATGGTGTATATGAGAAATTAATTAAAGAAGTTAATTGTTTATTTGAATAACCATTAGAAATGTTATTAATTAAGTAAAATATTGAATCACGTTTTTTTGATGAAATCAATGAAATAGGAGATATTGCAGAAATTAAATATCTTTGGGCATTAATTGAATATTTTAAGCTTGGTTTTAACGTCTTTAATACTTTTCCGTCCTTATCGCGTGTAACATCATCACCTGCTTTATTATTGGCATATGCATAATTAACAGGATTATTTTTTGCTCTATCTCAATTTTCTCTATCATTTTGAATGGCATTTTGAATGAATTCATCCAAATTTAACCAAAAGTATACCTTTGAGCTGGGGTCATCTTGACCTTGTCCTTGTTGTTGAAAACCTCTTATAAAATAATCATATGCAAGGTGTGTAAATTGATCTCATGCATAACTATTCAATTTAATTTGAATTCTATCTGCATAACCCTCAGGTATTTTATCACTTGCGGGATTTGGATCTAAATCCATGTTAAAATTTTGAGACCCTTCATCAATGAGCTCTTTCAACCCATGGAATGAGCTTTCATTACCTTGATATCTACCTTTATAAAATAATGGATTACCATTATGATCGGTAATTGTTAAATTAGGTTTTTTAATTAATGAGTCTAAAAGCTGTTTTTGGGATTTATCATCAGTTGCTGACAAATCTTTTACTTCAATAAGATTATTAGACAATAAATTAACATCATAGTTAGAAGTTAATTTATCACCTTTTTCTTGAAGGTACTGCTTTACAATATCTGCAATTTTATTTGGTTGTAATTCGTTTTTAGAACTTGTTTGGTTGCTATTTTTTTGAATTTTTAAAACTGTTTTAGTTCCGATAATTTCATTATTAGTACGATTAAATTTATTCAATGTTGGTGTTAAATAAAAAATAGAACCAAAAATAAATGCTAACAACATCCCAATAAATATAAAAATACTAAAAACTCATTTTATTGCAGGGCTAATTTTATTTTTTTTATTCATAGGTACAATTATATAATAATTGTTATATTTTGAATATATTTTAATAGTTATAAAGTTTTAAATATAAAAAACATAAAAACTTATTAGTTATTTATTAATTGATTTTAGATATTCAATTCCGTCGCTGGTTATTCTTCGACCCCTAACAGTTTTTTCAACGAACTTTTTTACTAAAAGAATAGGCTCTAAATCATTAATTATTGTTACCTTATCATCTTTTAAAATTGAACTTATAGTATCTAAAGAAGCACTTTTATTTTTAAATACATTTTTTAAAATACTCAAATATTCAACCTGAAAAATATTTAATCCCCCGGGATATATATCTAGATACTCAAATGATTCCTTTACCAAACTTGCTTCTATTTGATTTAAGTTTCGAAATAATGCAAAGTCATAAACTCTTTTTAATAAGTTGTTAGCAATCCTTGGAGTAGATCGACAGTTTCTTGCTATTTCCTCAATTGCATCTGGCGTGATTATAATGTTATTTCTATTGGCTGAATTACTGATTATCTCTTTAATTTCTTCGTTACTATAAGGCAATAATTTTCCGATATATCCAAATCTATCTTTTAGTGGATTTGATACTAAATTAAATTTTGTAGTAGCCCCTATTAATGAGAACTTATTTAAATTTAATCTCATTATTTTCATATCACCTTCAACACCAACAGGCAAATCAATAACATAATCTTCAATGGCAGAGTATAATAATTCCTCAATATTCTTATTTATACCATGAATTTCATCAATAAACAGAATATCATTTTCACGCAACGAAGAAAACAAAGTTAATATATCACTTTTCTTTTGAATCAGGGGCCCTTGCACATAAATGATGTTACTTTGAGTCTCATTAGCAATTATTTGAGCTAAGGTAGTTTTCCCTAATCCTGGTGGCCCGTAAAATAATAAATGGTCAATAGGCCTTTTTTGTTTTAGTGCTGAGTTTATCATCACTTTTAAAGTAGATGTAATCTTATTTTGCCCAATAAAATTATCAAAACTTTTTATTCTAAATTCTTGCTTCATTTTGTTTTTGACTAATTATTTTAATTGCATTTTCAACAGATTCTTCAATATTGCTCGTTAATTCCATATTATCAAGAGCAAGTCTGATCTGATTATTTTTGAATCCTAACATTTTCATTGTTTCTTCAAATTCTTTTAAAACTGTGTTGTTTTTTGAAACTTTATTGAATTTTTGCATTTCTTCATCACTCATCTTTGAAATAAATTTAATATATTTATCCTTTAAGGTCAATAAAATTGCATTAGCAATCTTTGGCGATACATAAGGTACCTTTATTAACTCTTCTTTATTAGAGTTTGCAATATAATTAATAATATTTTCTCAACCTGAATTTAATATTGAAATAGCAGTTTTAGGGCCTAATCCTTGCAATGAAATTAAATCCTCAAAAACTACCATTTCTTTAAAATTGTCAAATCCATATGTCACCCTAGAATATTCATTGTTTATTTCAGATATAAATATTTTTCTCACCTCCCCTGCTTTAAATCTACTCATTTGTGGCGCACAAATAAGTTCACCTCTACCATTGTGGTCTAAAATAAAATAATTTGTATTTGTGTGTACAATTTTTCCGTATAAATAAATTGTCATTTTTTTCTTCCTCCTGAATTCAAATATAAGTGCGAAATTTTAAAAATCATCGACTTTAAGAAAAAATAGGGAAATTTTTTAGAAAAAATAAAAATTGATAAAATTTTATTTATGAAAAATGTAATAGTAAATATAGAAATTCCTAAAAATTCAAATATTAAATATGAGTATGATCGAAAAACCAAAAAAATAAAAGTTGATAGAATTTTGCGTGAGGGTTTTAGATATCCAGCAAACTATGGTTACCTTTCAGAAGCACTTGATTGAGATGGCGATGAACTAGATGTCTTAGTTTATTCACCTGAAATTTTTATGCCTGGTGTCTCAGTTGGAGCAAGAATTATTGGAGCAATGAAAATGATTGATTCAGGTGAAACTGATACTAAATTAATCGCTGTTCATGCTGATGATTATCGTCTTGATCACATTAAATCATTAGATGACTTGGATAAAATGTGACTACATTCAGTAGAAATATTCTTTAAAAACTATAAATTCTTCAAAGGCCCAAATATTACCAGCATAACTGGATTTGAAGATGCAAAATGAGCGCAAAATGAATATAATGAATGTGTCGAATTAATGCAAAAATACGGCTCTCTTACTAAAGAGGAATTCATTAAAAAAATGAAAGAATTACACCCAGATAAATATCTATAAAATGTAGCATTGCTAAAAATGCTACATTTTTTTTGAAACTTTAAAATTTTTTTATATTTATAAATATAAAATGTTTTTTCAGTTTCATAGATTCCTATAATTCCTAAAAAAAATATTAAAATAATGGTGAAAGGTAAAAAATGAGACAAAGATTTAAAAATATCCTTATTATAAGACCAATATTATTAAAACTATTAAAGGATTTTGTGGGTTTAAAAAATGAAAATGGCAGTTTTAGATTAGAATTAGACATTACTAGACTTGAACTGGAATTATCCAAAAAAATTGCAAATTTTGAAGAACTTAGATTGCAAAGATTAGAAATTACGAGCGGATCAAAACAATTAGTTATAAAACTAATTAAAAGTCTAAGTCAATTGGACCGTTCAATATTACTAACAATTTTATTCAAAGACGATCTAAGCAACATAACTTGAAAAACCTTCAATATATCAAAATCCACATTCTATCGAAGATTAAAATTTATCGAAAGTTTATTATATTGATGTTTATTCGATTAATAAAATAGTCAAATAAAGCTTATTTGCAAAGATAGCAAATATGGCTTTTATTTATTTTGGCAAAAAATGAGAACAAAATATTTTTTTATGTAATAAAAGATTTCAAAAGTTTCATTTATTAGCATAAAGTAAAAAATAATGGTGTACTTATTATGCCCATGAGAGAGGCATAGAGAGGATTTAATGCTACCAATTTATAATTATTCAAACATTGAACACCAAAAAGAAGTTGTTGAATATAAAGAGAAAATTAGTGCAACTGTCGGAACATACAATGTCGAAGATAGATGAAATTTAGACATCGGACTTACAAAAGATCAAAAATGTGAAATATTAATTTTAAGAAACCTAAAAGAGAATACATGAATTATTGAATTCACGATTCCTAAATCAGCATATGAGAATTCAAGAATTAAAATTTTGCAATTAAATAATAAGGATCTTGAAGTGCAAGATCTAGAGAAATTAGAAAATGAACGGATAAAATTTCGCATTTCAAAATATGCAGACAAAAGCGAAATAAAATTCGAAGATTTAAAGGAACTAAAGGTTAGTTTTTATAACAGGTGAAGAGCTAATTTTTATAACAAGCTTTCATTTGTTATTAATTTCAAAATAGAAAATAATGTTGTTGATTTTAATAATATTAATGTTAAAGAAAAAGATTTGAAGTTTGAGCTAATTGAATCTATAAAAATTACCTTCGATGGCGAGACTGGGGAATATACAAACATTTTCGAAAATAATGTTGCTTATGCTAATAGCCTAATTTACAATATGAAGTTTTTTAACCTAAAACAAAATAATTTTTTAGAAAAAGCAATGCAACAAACGATTGAATTAAAGAGTCCAGATCAATATTACATTCCTAAAAGGCAATATCAGTTAGAATTTTTAAATAGTATCTCTATTGAAGAAGGCAATAGATTCATTACTGCTGAATTAATACCAAGAAAAACCGAAATAAACAAGTTCAAGTACACAATAGATTACTATATAAATAATAAAAATAGTTGAAATAGTAAAAAGAAAGAATTTATTAGTTCCAAAACAGACGGACTTATAGGCTATCATATTTCGCCCACATTTAAAGGTAATGTTAAATTAGAATTTCAACTAAATCAAAACATCATAAATAATATTAGCAAAATTAAATATTATGACCATTTTGACAAAAAACTTTTTGATTCCAACGAGGGATTAATCAAGCTTTTTTGTCAAGTTGTAAAGACAACTGATGAATATCAAAATTTATATTATTCAAATTGAAAAAAACACATAAAAACTTCATAAATTTTTTAAAATTTAGGTTCGAATTAATAAAGGCCTAAATTTTAATTTAACATTATGCCTATATATTAACTAAATTTAAAAAAATTTATATATAACGTTCATTAATTAAAAATTAATACTTCAATCTAGTTATAAAAAAATAAATTTTATTTAAACTTTGGGCCTCTTGGAATTAACTTTCTTTTATGGCTTGTTTTTTTATGAAAATACTCAATTTTAGTTGAAATATCACTACTTATTAAAGTATTATCCATAATATATTTTTCGAAATCATCATATGAAAAACCAAGTTCATCTTCATCATATTGATCATTAAGCAAATTAGCAGAAGGTCTCTTATCCAAAATTTCTGTTGGTGCATTTAATAGTTTAGCCATCTCATAAATATCAGATTTAAATATATTTGCAAATGGTAATAAATCGCAACCACCATCACCTCATTTGGTAAAATATCCTAAATAATATTCATCAAAATTGTCTGTGCCCAATACCAATGAGTTATTTTGTTGTGCTTTGGTATACAAAACATTCATAAAATATCGTGATTTAGTGTTGGCTTTTATTCAATCCTCCTTTAAATTAAACTTATCAGAAAAATCGTTAAATTCCTTTGTTAAATCAATTGTTTCAATCTTATTTTCAACAACTAAATTTAACTTCTTGATGTGCATTTCATTAATATCATCTGCCCTTGTTTTTAAATAATAAAAATGAGCATCTTTTTTAAAAACTTGATAACTAATAATTGCCAAGGTTGAACTATCAATGCCGCCAGAAATCCCAAGGACAACCCCACTAGCATTAGCTTTTTTCACCTTATTTCTTATCCAATTTTGAATTTTTTTAATCATTATCAAGTATTTATTGTTGAAGTTTTTTTTATCTTTATAATTATTTAATTCATTTTTTTTCATAGTAATTATTCTATTATTAATTTAGATTTTATAAATGTTTTTAAATTAATATTAATTTATTAATTTATAATTTAGATATTTTTATTATAACAATATAAAGCAAATATAATTAATAAACAATATTTTAAGGAGTTAAATTATGATAAATGTTAATGACCTAAAACCGGGTGTAACCTTTAAATTAGACGGTAATATTTATGTTGTTTTAGAAGCACAACACTCAAAACAAGGAAGAGGCCAAGCCAATGTTAAAGCAAAGGCAAAAGATCTAAGAACCGGATCGATAACTGTAAAATCTTTTACTGGTGGTGAAAAAGTAGAAAAAGCAATGATTGATAAGGTATCAATGGACTATCTATACAATGCAGGAGATAACATTGTGCTAATGGACCAAGAAACATTCGAACAAATAGAAATACCTGTATCAACAATAAAATGAGAAGTCAATTTTTTAAAAGAAGGTATGAAAGTTATTGTTAGAAAATATGAATCAGAAGTTTTGGATATTGAATTACCAGCTAATGTTGGATTAGTAGTAACAGAAGCACCAGATGCAGTTAAAGGAAACACGGCTCAAGCCGCCCAAAAGAAAGTTACTTTGGAAACCGGTTATGTAGTCGAAACTCCTCTATTCATCAAAGAAGGAGAAACAATTTTGGTTTCAACTGAAACTGGTAAATATGTAGGAAGAGCATAATGAGCAATTTTATCTCAGTCAACACAAGAATGAATTTTGACTTCAAGGTTGAAGAACATGTTATTTATCAAGCAATAAATCAATTCTTTGAGTCTCAAGACTCAATAATTCTTACAAAAAAACCTATTATTAATATAAAAAATAGCACAAATAATATTGAGATTTTTATTTCTTACAAGTTAAAAAAAGAAGCTATATTATCATTCGAAACTAAGAACGCAATATTCATGCTTGAACAAAGAATTTATTCATTAATCAATGTTAGACCAAACAATATTAACATTGTTTTTGAAGGAATTGAAAATGTTTAAAAATAGAAGAATTAATAATTTAGCTATTGATAATATAAAAATTAATTCATTAGCCCAGATAGCAAATACTAAAAATCCAAATGTAGCAATTAATATTAGCGCTGCAAAGATTTTTCATGCGCTCTTTGCTTTTCATTATAAATTTGATATAAATAATCCCCAGTGAATATCTAGAGATAGATTCATTGTTTCGTGCCCGGATGTAAATACCACCTATTACACAATTTTATATTTAATGAATCTTATTACGAAGGAAGAAATTGAAAGCATTAATAAACCAAGTTGCAAATATCATAACTATTTAAAACGCAATAACAAACTTGGTATTGACTTTTCATCAGGCAAACATGGTTGCGGTATTGCAGAGGCTGTTGGTATTGCGGTTGCTGAGGCCTTTTTATCAAGTAATTTTTCTGAAATAAATCACTTTACATATGTTTTTGCTTCAAGCAAAGATCTAGAAACAAGCATTGCGACTGAAGCTTTACAATATGCAGGATCAATCAAACTAAATAAACTAATTGTGCTATATGATTCAAACACATTATTAAATAACTTTAATTCTAAAAAGAATAGTAATGACATTAGAAAAACATATGAATCATATGGATTTAATTATATTATTTTAAAGGATGCTAATTACAAATCTATTGCAAACGCAATATCGAAAGCTAAGAAAGCAAAAAAACCAACACTTATCGAAATCAAAAGTTCAATTGTTGAATTAGCAGTTAATAATTTTAACAACTACTACAATAATAAATATTATTTAACAGTAGATGAAATTGAGGAATTCAAAGAAACAACTAACTTCAAGCGTGGTGACTTTTTTGAGAAATATCAAGAAGTGGTAGATGAGTATAAGAAAGTTATTAATTATAATAACGATTTATTTAATAAATGAACTGCTTCAGATAAATTAATTGAATTCTTGGGAGAAGATCTAAAAGAAAATGTAAATGATAACTTTATATCAAATTCAGGCGATATCTACTCTAATATGGTTGTTATCTTAAATAATATATTTGATAAATACAAAAACGCTTTCCTACTTTCTTCTTCGCTAGATCCAATAACAAGAATTAAATCAACTAACGGAGTTTTTGATTTTAACAACAAAAATGGCCGTTCTTTACTATTAGGATTAAAAAACGAGGCAATGAGTTTAATTGCAAATGGTATATTTGGACACTCAAATTTTAAACCAATAATAATTGATTCCTTATCAAATACAGACAAGTTAATTCAAGGAATCAAAAAATCTGTTAGTGATAACCTAAAGGTATTATATATTCTAAAAAATGACTTAAATTCTGTTGAAAACTCTAATATTTATTACCAAAATGAGGAACAAATAGGTATTTTATTGCAAATTCCTAATATAAAAATTTTATATCCTGGCGATCTTAATGAATTGATGGGCTCTATTGAATATTACCTTAATAAATTTAATGGTCCCGTAATCATTATAGCCAATTTTCATAGCAATTGAAATTGTGAAAAAACTTCAAAATACAAATTTCTATCAGGGTCTTATCATGTACTAAAAAATGATTCAAAATATAGCCTTTTAGCCAAAGGCAACGATCTCCAGGTTGCATTCAAAATTGCTAATAAGCATAACTTGAATTTAATTTCAATATCAAATGATGAAAATATTGCAAAATTAAATTATGATAAAAAAACGGCTATAACATTCACAAAAGATATTTCTGAAGGTTGAATGAAATATGCTAAATATAACCTCAACATAAATAACTCAAACAACAAAATTAAATCAGATTTTAATTATATTGAAAAAAATATAAAATTAATCATTAATAACAAAAGCTAGGTTCTTATATATCTACCTAGCTTTTTTTAATTTTTTTAAACCATTCCAACTCAGAGGCCGTAATATGCCTATGTTCTCCAACTCTTAAACCATCATCTGTAATAACTCCATATCTTTTTCTGTGTAATTTTTTAACAAAATTATTAACTAATAAAAAGAGATTTTTCACATGATGATTTCTACCTTCTTTAAGAACGATAGAGTAGGTTAAATCTTTGATATGTTTTATTGTTTGTTTAGAAAAAACACCATTAAGTTTTACAAAATTAGAGTTTAAAAAATTTAAATCTTTTTCACTCATTGGCTTTTCCAATGTTGCAATGTATTCTCTTTCTATATTAGATGAAGGATGGGCCAAAATATTAGCAAAATTGCCATCGTTAGAAATAATTATTACTCCTGTTGTATTAAAATCAAGCCTTCCAATTGAATAGCAATATTTATCCATTCCCATTCACTCATAAATAGTTTTTCTACCCTGCGGATCTCTTAAAGTGCAAATGGTGTTTCGAGGTTTATTAAGTAATATATAAAATTTTTTATCACTTCTTTCGATGATCTCGCCATCTATTTTAATAACAGCCTCAGCATCAACTCTCTGACCAATTTTTGCAACTTGACCATCAACTAATACTCTTTTTTGCATAATCATTTTTTCGGCCTCGCGTCGCGAACAAAAACCAAAATCCGAAATCATTTTTTGCAATTTAACCTTGTTTTCCATAATTAACAAACCCTTCAAATAACACGTTAAAAAAAATATATTTATATTATAAATATTTTGCGTTCATAGTTTCTTTTTTATTTATCTTTTTGATTTATCTAATTTAATTAAAGCAGGAGGAAAAATGTTGGAAAACAAAATTAAAAATCTTAAAAGTATGAGTTTGCAAAGAAAACGAGCTTTTATAATTGATTTTTGCCTAAATCAAAAACTTAAAAGAATACAAAACAACATGAAAGATACTAAGAATGTAGGATTGTTAGATTTTTTCATAAGTTCGCTAAGTGAGGACTATAAAAAAATCTTCATTAATGATTTCATTACAGTAGATAGTGATTCGTCGTGATATCTTGAAAACTGATCTAAAAATGCTTATTATAAGAAATTAAATTATTTAGTAGACCTATTTATAGATTATGTTTATTGCTTTTAATGAAACCCCCAAACTTCATTCATTAGAAAATAAGCAAGAACAGTGAATGGAAGAATATATCATAAATGCAAAACAAAGAAAATATTTAGAAAACTGAAATAGTTTCAATGAATTAACCACAATTAAAATCAGACGCATTATAAGAAGTGATAAATTCATTATTACATTTGAGCATAAAAATCCATTAAAAGAAATAGAGGCCATAAGAGTTAATGGACTAATTAATAATAAAATAATAGAATTCAAGCCAAAATATGAATATAATAGTGGTCATTTTATACTAACTTATAATAGTGATAATGATTCTAAAAATAAATTGGAATTTAATGACATAGCAAATATCAATTTTGAAATTGAATATAAGGTGAAAAATTTATGATATCAAGCAAAAGCATTTACCTATTGAATTAAAAACAATCCAAGATCTAAAAATATAAATCTAAATAATACGAAGGCCATAAATGTATTAAGTGAGATTGAAATAAAATCACTACCAGACCGCATTAATAAGAACATAATTAACCATAAATTCAAAACAAAATATTTGAATTTATTCTTTAATACCAACAATTTAAAACAAGGAATTCATAACATCAAACTATTATCACTAAAAATTGCCAAAAGCGATCAAGAGACTAATGAAGAATACATTCTAGATAATAGCGATATTTATGATTTAACATTTTCATCTGCAAACATTTATGACTACGCAAAAAATAAGTATGATACTAAGCTTAGCTATCATAATTTTAATAATGCAGACTTAGTTATAGATACATATTCTTATTATGATAAATTTTCAGATACTGTTATGGTAAATAATCAAAACCTTAATGCAAAATTGGGGATTCTAATACCATTAAAATACAAGGGAACATATGGTTATGAAATTAACCTTGATATAGGCAAAAATTTAAAGTCCTTTAAAATGAGTTATTCACAGGAAATTGAAAAACCTTTTTTTGATATCAACAATGGATTAATAAGAATGAATACAAGATCAATTAAAGGTTGACTTACAGATGAAAAATGGCACAAAATTAAATATGATAATTTTGCGGACGTAATCAAAATGGCAAACTCTTTGCAATCAATAGAACAAATAGGAGGTAAATAATGAGTGAAAAAAGTAAAAAATTATTATTATGAACATCATTAACAATAGCGATTGGTGGTTGTGCTGGGTTGGCGACAGCATTTGTAGTATTACAACAAAAAAACAAAGAAAAAGAAAGTAGCCAAGTCGATACTATTCAAAAAGAAAAATTAAACGACAAAACTAATAAACTATCAATTAAAAAAAGCCAACAACAAAAAGATTTAAAAAATAAAGAGAATGAATTGGAACAAAATGACCATAAAGAAGATTCATACATAGAACCACAGGAAAAGAAAAATATTAATTGAAATGATGTTTTCCCTAATATAAAGAGCAGTGACTATTATGACAAATTAAACTATAGAAACGGGCAGGCTTGAATTGATGAAGACATGATAGTTTATATCATAAAAGACATCATAAATAGAATGCTTGTAACTGAAGGCGAAGTTGAATATGCTTACAAACAAATTGATGACCAAAATTTGTTAATAACTTTTAAATGGAGCAGTGAAAAAGAAAAAAGTGTTGTAACATACAAGATAAATACAAATAAGTTATAATAATATTTATGAATTTTAAAGAATTAGTATTTAACGAACTTAAAAAACATACAAAAAAAATTTTTAATAACGAAACATTAATTAAGGATCTTGATATCGATAGTTTAGATCTGGTTCTATTAGTTTCAGATATTGAACTAAAACTAAAAATAGAAATAAAAGACGAAGAACTAATAAAATTAAAAACCATTGGTGATATTATTTACATAATAGAGCAAAAATATACAAAATAGAAAAAAAATGTATAATATTCTATGAGCGTTTCTTATACGGGTATAGTTCAATGGTAGAACAACGGGCTTCAACCCCGTGTGTTGTGAGTTCGAGTCTTGCTACCCGTGCCATATCATTAATAAATGTTTTAATAGAACAACTAAGGTTGTTCTATTTTTCTACAAAAAGAAAAATAAAAGCCAATTGAATTGGCTTTTGGCAATTAAACATATGGTGCCGTCAACTGGAATTGAACCAGCGACCCCTTCCTTACCATGGAAGTGCTCTGCCCCTGAGCTATGACGGCAATATTTAATACGCTAATAATTATATAAAAAAATGCATATTATTTTTAATAAATTTGACGCAAATTATAGTAATTTAAAATATACTTTTATTACTATGGAAAAAACAATGTATGAATCTCTATGCTCAATAAAGAAGCAATTCCTGGAATTAGAGCAAAAACTAAACGATCCTGAAATCTATAACAACATCAAACAATACACAAAAATATCTAAAGAAAAAGCAAGCATTGAAGATATCTATGTATCATTCAAAAAATACCAAGATATTGAAGAACTATACTTATTATCAAAAGATATTATTAACAATGAAAAAGATGCTGAATTGATTGAATTAGCAAGAAATGATATTAATAGACAAATAGAACAGATGCACGAACTTGAAGAAACAATAAAAGAATTACTATTGCCCGTTGATGAAAACGATGAAAGAGATGTTATTGTGGAAATTCGCGGGGCTGCTGGCGGCGATGAGGCCAATATTTTTTCAGGCGATTTGTTTAGAATGTACCAAAAATTTTGTGAAGAAATGGGATTTAAAATAAAAATTATTGATTACACATACGGTTCAGCAGGTGGATATAGTCAGATAGTTTTTAGTATAAAGGGTGAAAAAGTGTTTTCAAAAATGAAATTTGAAAGAGGAGTTCATCGAGTCCAAAGAGTACCATTAACTGAAACACAGGGAAGAGTTCATACTTCAACAGCGACAGTTACGGTTTTACCTGAAGTAGATGATGACGTTCATATCGAAATTAAGCCTGATGAAATCGAGATTGATGTGTTTAGATCATCAGGAGCAGGAGGCCAGTCAGTTAACACAACAGACTCTGCAGTTAGAATTACACACAAACCATCTGGAATAGTAGTTACATCACAGGACGAAAGAAGTCAAATCCAAAATAAAGAAACTGCTTTAAAAGTATTAAAAAGTAGACTTTATGAACTAGAAGTTCAAAAGCGCGAAGAAGAAGAAAGTGGACTTCGAAAACTTGCGGGTACTGGGGAAAGAAGTGAAAAAATTAGAACTTACAACTATCCACAAGATCGGGTTACAGATCATAGAATCGGGTTTTCAACTTCCTTAAAAATAGTTATGGAAGGTGATTTGAAAAAAATTATTGAGGCGTTAATTGCCGATGAAAAAGCTCACAAAATAAAAGAAGCAGGTTTATAATGATTAAAAAAGAGGTATTGCTACAAGAAAAAAGAAGATATGAGCTACCTCTTTTTGTTTCAAAAAAGGAAGAAAAATTATTAAAAAAGGACTATCCGGTACAAAAAATTATCGGATATCAAACAATGCAAAATATCCATATCGATATTAGATATAATGTATTAATTCCACGATACGAAACAGAAGAGGTTATCATCGAATCATATAATTACATTAGCAAATATTCTGATGTCCTAGATTTATGCTGCGGTTCAGGTTTTATTGGTCTTGCTATTTGCAAAAATATAGGATGTAATGTAACATTATCAGATATTTCAAGACAAGCAATCAAACAAACTAAATTAAATGCAAAAATTAATAATCTATCAAAATACAATATTATAAGAAGTAATTTATTTAAAAAAATAAACAAAAAATTTGATTTAATTATCTCCAACCCACCCTATTTAAATAAGAAACATTTATTTTCTTCTTCTTTAAAATGAGAACCAAAGCAAGCGCTATTTGCCAAGGATAATGGATTATTTTTTTATAAAAAAATTACAAAAGAGGCACCAAATTTCTTAAAAAATAATGGTTACTTAATTCTTGAAATTGATGATTATGCCAAAGAATGAATTGAAAAGGAATATTCTAATGTTACATTTAAAAAAGATATTAATAAAAATTTTAGAATTGCAATTCTAAAATATGATGACCTTAAAAAATAGCACTCTAATTAAAAATGTGCTAAAATTTTATTATTATGATGAATAAAAGAGACTATTATGAAGTTTTAGGCATAAATAAAAGTGCGACCGAAAAGGAAATCAAAGCTGCCTACCGTAAATTGGCAATGCAATATCATCCAGACAAAAACAAAAATGCTGATGCTGAAGAAAAATTTAAAGAAATATCAGAAGCATATGAAATTTTATCAGACACAAATAAAAGAGCAAAATATGATAAATTTGGTCATAACGCCTTTGATGCTAACGGATATCAATTCGGGGATTCGGAGGATATTTTCCGTAGTTTTTTTGAGGGTTTTGGCGGAGGTTTTTCTGGTGCTGATATCTTTGGGGATATTTTTGGATCATTTTCAAATTTTGATGAATCAAACCATCAAAGAGGTCAAGATCTACAACTAATATTAAACATTGATTTTGAAGATGCACTATATGGAAAAACAATTGATCTTAACCTAGATAAATATGATGTTTGCGGTCATTGTAAGGGCAGCGGTGCAGACACCCCTTCTGATGTAATTTTATGTAATAATTGCCATGGTTCTGGAAAAATACAACAAAGAGTTGCGATATTTACTACCATAAAGCCATGTCCAGTATGTTTAGGATTGGGCAAGAAAATAAATAAGATATGCCATCAATGCCACGGCAAAAAAACAGTAAATTCAAAGACTATTCAAAAGATAAATATTCCGGTAGGGATTGAGGATGGGGATACAATTAGAATTGTTGGCTTTGGGAAACCTTCATCAAACGGAAATAATATTGGAGATTTATATATAGTATTCGCTATTAAACCTAGCAAAAAATACAAAAAAATAAATAATGATCTTTACATTGAAATGCCTTTATCAATTAAGAGCTTATTACTCGAAGAGGAAATTAATGTTCCAACACCATACGGAACAAAAAAAATTAAGTTAGACCATAGCATTAAAATAAATGAACCATTTAAAATCAAAAATTGCGGATACCCATATAAAAATTCTAGTTCCAAGGGCGATTTATTCATTAAATTTGATTTATATGTTCCTAAATTAAGCAAGAGCGATAATTCTCAAATTAAGGAAATATTTAAAAATACAAGTGATACAAAACGAGAAGAATGATTAAAAAAATTCTAATCGTTTTTTTAATTCGTTTTTTAAAATAAAATTGTGCTATTATTTTTGATAACATTTTAAAATATTTTACTCAGAAGAGAGGCTTAGCTTATGTCAGAAAAAATAATGATTGTCGAATCACCAAATAAAATTAAAACAATTCAAAAAATTGTTGGTGATCAAATTAAAGTTATTGCTAGTTCAGGGCATATTTTAAAAATGGCAACATCAGGCACAAATAATCTTGGAATAGATTTCGAAAATTGAGAACCAGAGATGATTCCTGATCCAATGAAAAAGTCAACCATTTCAGATTTAAAAAAAGCAACTAAAAATGCTAGCGAAGTTCTAATTGCAACTGACCCCGATCGCGAAGGCGAAGCAATAGCAAGTAATCTAATTTCAACCTTAAAATTAAAAGATAAATACAAAAGAATAAGATATAATGAAATTACAGATGAAGCAATAAAATTAGCAGTTGAAAATCCTTCTGAAATAGACGAAAACCTTGTAAGAGCACAAAAGTCAAGAAGGATGCTAGATAGAATTATAGGCTTTAGACTATCACAATTAATGATGCAAAAAGTA
Organism: Mycoplasma sp. 1781; assembly: GCF_053851675.1. Lineage (NCBI taxonomy): Bacteria > Bacillati > Mycoplasmatota > Mollicutes > Mycoplasmatales > Mycoplasmataceae > Mycoplasma > Mycoplasma sp. 1781. Next base: position 24,906 of record NZ_JBSQBC010000004.1, on the reverse strand, counting down.
AAAAATGCTCCTACTAACCCTTCGGCAGGAAGAGTGCAATCCATTGCTTTAAAACTAGTTTGTGATCGTGAGCACGAAATTGAAACATTTGATCCAATAATTTATTCAAAAATTGAAGCAATTATAGATAATGATGTCAACATTCCTTTGTACTTAAAAAAAGACAAAAAATATGAAGATAATACTTGGTTAACCAATGAACAAGGTGAAAAAATACTTTTTGAATTATTAAATAGCAACTATGAACTAATTGTTGATGACATCAATGTTTCTAAACGCAAGGAATCAGCTTATACACCTTTTAAACAATCAGTTTTATACAAGGAAGCAAAACACAATTCCCAGGCAGTGCAATCATCAGCCCAAAAACTTTTTGAAAACGGGTTAATTTCATACCCCAGAACTGATTCAACTAGATTAAGTGAAACATTTGTTAAAAAAGCTCGTAAATACATAACCGAACAATATGGTAGCCAATATGTAGCTAAAGAAATAAAAGGTTTTTCTGGCGCTCAAGATGCTCACGAAGCAATTAGACCCACATACATTGAATTAACACCAGAATTAGCATTACAAAAGTATAATCTTAACAATATCGATTTTGAAATATATAAGATGATTTATGATAAAACAATAATGTCACTAATGAGCTGTCCTGAAAAAGAAATTGTAAGATTTAATTTACATAACGGGAACAATAATTTTAGAATGTCGTATAGTAGAATACTTTTTGACGGTTATTATATTTATTCAGGCAAAGAGTCATTAATTAATATTCCAAATATTAAAATTGGCGATATCATCAAGGCAAAAGATTTTATTAAAGAGGACAAAAAAACATTACCGCCTGCACGTTATAGTGAGGGTTCATTAATTAAAAAACTTGATGATATTAAAGTTGGAAGGCCTTCAACATTTGCTTCAACAATAAAAGTATTAAAACAAAGAATATTTGTTGAACCAATTGACGGACATCTAGTACCCACAGAATTCGGAAAGGTTGTTCTTGAAAAACTTTTAACAAGTTTCCCAAGAACTATTAATGAAGAATATACAGCTAAGGTTGAGGAAAAATTAGACTTAATTTCAGAAGGAAAAGAAGAATACAAAACTTTAATGAAAAAATTCTGAGATAGTTTCAATGAACGCTATGAAGATATAAAGGATCAATTAAATGTTACTATTTTGGAGCCAGCTAAACCGAATGAAAGCTGCCCTTTATGTAATGCAGAACTCGTTTATCGCTATACAAAACTAACTAAACAAAAATTTATTGGTTGCTCTGCTTTCCCTAAATGCAATTTTATTAAGAACATTGATAATCCTGTAAAAAAATTCTACAGAAGAAAAAAAGCAAAAAAATAATAAAATACATAAGTTCGTAAAATACTATGTATTTTATTTTTATTTTATTTAAAAAAAATATTAATATGTAAAATATTAATCATGAAAAATAGGCAAAAGAAAGCTAGGGGAAAATCAGACTTTTGAACACTTTTTGTAATACCAACTGTCACGCTATCTGCAGTAGCGGGTGCTATATATTATATTGTTAAAAATAGTCAAACAATTCAAAAAGAATTTTGGTCAATTGATAAATTCAATAATAAAGCCAAGGAAATTCTCTTAGAAAAAAATATCATAGGATCGTTGCAAGCTAAGAATTTGTATGAAGATTTTAAAAATCAACAAAAACTTGCAGAAATCCGAACCAAAGATTTTGATAACACTTATAAAGATATTATTAAAATGAACAAGAGCAAACTTACTTTTGAACAAAGAAAAATCCTCAATAATCGGCCAAAACCATTTGACGCGGATAAATTTTTAAAAAACAAAATTAATATTATCCTCGATTTTGAAAAATCAAAGTTTTTAGATTTTCATTTTACAGATGTTGAAAGAATTCAAAATAACCCTTTTGACCTTAGAATTCATTATGAAGTTTTTTTAAATTATGAATATGCAAGTGGAGTTTTTGAAACAAATAAAATAAAATCCACCCCTGAATCAAAATACTATTATAAATCAAGCCAAGTTGTAACTTTTTTATCAAATACCTTAAAAACACATCAAGGCACAGAGTTTTCAAAAGAATGACCAAAAATTAAAAAAGAAGCCGAAAAGATTGTAAGCAAATATGATGAGATAAACAAAAAAATTAAAGAAAAAATTCTGAAATATGAAGAAAAACGAAAAGATATTAATGAAAAAGAATCAAAAACTCCTTTAGAAATGCAGGAATTAGAAGATTTAAAAATTAAAATTAATAACTTAAAACAGGAAGTAGATAAAATCTTCAAGGCCAATAATTTTCAAGAAGAAATTTTTTCATGATTTGTTAAGGCGATAAATGAAACTAATGCTGCACAAGACATATATCCAAAGAAAACTTTTGAAATTGTTCCGTTTAAAGAAAAAGATAATGACCAATATGTTTTATGAAATCCGAAAAAAGGTGTTAATGAATTGACCATCAAATATCAGTTTGTTAATATTAATAACAAAAAAATTAAAAGCAATAATGAAATAAAAATTTTCACCTTGGATGTTTAAAATATGAGTAAGGATAAGGAAAATTATAACAATTTAAAGGCAATCATCAAAAGCGATCATCAAGTCGCGATAAAACTAATTAAAGTAGCGCAAAAATACAACCTTGACATCGACCAAAACGATTTGCTTAATAAATTAAATAATAATCAATCTGATGATATCACACTATTAATCAAAAATTTAATCTATTTGCTAAAAAAACAACCAATCCAAGAAAAATTTAAACCTATCAAACTAAAAACTGATAAACAACTAGAAAAACTCATAAAAGACTTTAGGAAGGAAAATAAGTAATGAAAAATAAAATTAATATCGCAATAGATGGACCTAGCGGCGTAGGCAAAACTGTAATGGCCAGAATGCTAGCTAGTGAGTTAAATTACGTTTTTATAAGTAGCGGAAATTTATATCGTGCTATTGCATATAATGCTATATTAAATGGCATTGATTCTAATAACGAATCAGAAATTAATAAAGCATGAAATTTTGAGGACTTATTCATAACAAAAGATGAAAAAATTTTTCTAAGAGGAGAAGATATTACTCTAAAAATTCGTGAGGATAGAGTTTCTTTGTATGCATCAGCAATTGCCAAATATCAATCTGTACGTTTAAAAGTTAATACATTCATTCAAAAAAAAGGCGCGCAAGAAAAGGGAATAATTGTCGATGGAAGAGATGCTACTTACCGTATTCTTCCAGATGCAGAAGCAAAATTCTTCTTATGAGCCACACCAGAAGTTAGAGCTCATCGTCGTTTAAAGCAAAATAATTTACTTGGTATAGAGTCCAAATATGATGAGATTTTAGAATCAATTAAAATAAGGGATGAAAATGATACAAACCGTGATATAGATCCATTAATAGAAAGTGAAGGCAGTATAAGGATTGACTCAACAAATATGAGTGTGGATGAAAACTTTTTAGTAATGCTAAAAGAGGTCAAGAAGAGGTTAAACTAATGAAAAATACAATAGCGTTAATAGGAAAGCCTAATGTCGGAAAATCAACTCTTTTTAACAAAATAATTGATAAAAGAAAATCAATTGTTTATGATACTCCTGGAGTTACTAGAGATAGAATTTATCATAGCGCAAAATGGTCTGGATATGATTTTAATATTATTGATACCGGAGGAATAACACAAGAAAACGAAGACTTTAAAGAGCAAATTAAAAAACAAGCAGAAGTAGCAATCAATGAATCTGAAATTATCGTTTTCATAGTTGATGGTAGAGAACCGATCACATCAGAAGATTTTTTTGTTGCCAGTTTATTAAGAAAATCAAACAAAAAAGTTTTGCTTGTTTTAAATAAGCTAGAATCAAATATAAAAACATTTTTTGATAATCAAATATATAAATTGGGGTTTCAAAGCATTTTTCCAATAAGCGCTATTCATGGCGATGGAGTTGGCGATTTGCTAGATGAAATAGTTAAAAATCTAAATTTTAATGATGACAAACAAACAAATCACTTTAAACTTACTATATTAGGCTCGCCTAATGTCGGAAAATCCACGCTACTTAACACCCTTACCAATGAGGAACGTTCTATTGTATCGAATATTGCTGGAACAACTAGAGATTCTGTCTCTTCAATAATAAAAATTGAAAATGAGGAATTTGAAATTATTGATACAGCAGGTATTAAAAGAAAAAGTAAATTATCCAATAGCATCGAGCACTATGCATTAATGCGAGCCACAGATTCAATACAAGAAGCTGATTTATGTTTATTAATGTTAGACGCCACAGAAGAAGTTAGTCATTTTAGCCAAAATATTATTGGAATTGCCTATGATTTAAAAAAACCATTAATTATTATTGTAAATAAATGAGATTTAATTGAAAAAGATACCAATACAATGGATATTTACAAAAAAAACCTTTCTAAGAAATTAAAATTTGTAGATTGAGCACCTATTGTTTTTATATCCGCTAAGAACAGAGTCAGAATAAGCAAACTAAAAGATGAAATAATTAAAATTAAAAACAATATTTCTAGAAAAATAATTACCAATCAATTGAATTCAGTAATGATGACTGCACAAATGATAAAACCCGCTTCACCCATTAAGGGTAAAAGATTATCAATAACCTTTGCAAGACAAATTGATGGAAAAATTCCAACTTTTTTATTATTTGTAAATGATGAAAAATGTGCGCACTTTACGTATTTAAGATATATAGAAAACCAAATAAGGCAAAATTTTGATTTTAGTGGAACACCTATTACCCTTATACTAAAAAATAAAAATAAAAAAGAGGACAAATAATTATGAAAAAAAGAATAGCTATTCTTGGTAGCGGGGCAATGGGTACTGCATGTGGAAATGTTTTAGCTGAAAACGGACATGACGTTATATTTTATGGCATCAATGATAATGAATTGCAGGACCTTGAAAAGGGCTTTAATAAAAAATATTTTGATAATAAATTAATTACCAATTTCAAAACAACAAAAATCCTTGAAAAGGCAATAGAAAATGTTGAATTTATCATCATAGCAATACCTTCAAGATTTATTCCACCTGTTTTTGAAGAATTAATAAAATTAATCAAAAACGACGTAACAATTATTAATGTAATAAAAGGTTTTTGGCCTAATACAAACAGTTTTGTACATAACAAAATGGCTGAAATGGCAAAAGATAACACAAACATCAAAGGCATAACTTCATTAATCGGTCCTTCCTTTGCTATTGATATAATAAATAAACACATAACAATTGTCAATGTCGTTTCAAAGGATATAAATAAAGCTAATGAAGTTAAAACAATATTCACAAATGACTGATTTGCAGTTTCGGCTATTGATGATGTTATTGGCGCTGAAATAGGCTCAATATATAAAAATATACTAGCAATAGCATCGGGCATAATCGCATCATTGGGATATTCGACCAATACACAGGCAGCGCTATTAACTATGGGATTAAAAGAAATGGTAAAATATGGAAAATTTTTAGGCGCTAAAACCGAAACAATATATGATTTATGTGGCTTGGGCGACTTAATTCTTACAGGATTATCAGAAAAATCAAGAAACTACCAATATGGTTTAAACTTCCTAAAAAATAAAATAGATGATAGCCAAACAACCGTCGAAGGGTTATATGCCCTAAAATATATTTATCATCAAAATATATCTAAAAATAAACTAAATTTACCATTAATAGAAGGAATTTACAAAATAGTATATAATAAAGAAAATCCCCAAATTATTATTAATAGCTTAATTAAAAGGGTTTAAACTATTTATTAAATTAAGGAGTCTGAATAATGACAAAGAGAGAATTAATTAAAAAAACATCGGAAGAAACGGGCTTTCAACAAGCAATGGTTGAATCAATTTTTGATCAAGTTGTCGATATCATTATTGAAGAGTTAGCTAATTCAAGACAAATAACTATTTCAGGTTTCGGCGTTTTTTCCTCCAAATATGTAGCTGCAAAAACCCAACAGCATAACATTACAAAAGAGGAAATTGAAGTTCCTTCAAAAATGGACCCAAGATTTAAGTTTTCAGATGTTTTAAAATCAAAAGTTGATGAAATATATCAAAAAATTAAAAAGTAATATTCTCAACTATGTTCAATATTCCAGGAAAAGATAATGATAATTTTTTTCCTCAACACAAGGCTTCTTCATAGTGAAGGGCTTTTTTTGTTTTAAATTTTTCCTGCAAAATATGATGTTCAATTAACAAAAATAAATTTTTAGGCTTAAAATAAATTATTCAAAAAGCAATACCATTATGCTTTTTAATAAGATCAAGGTATTCAATTTGATGCTGTTTAATATTATTAAAAGGTAAAACATCCGATTCAGTGCTTTTGGCCTCAAATGCCAAAAACCTTCCTTTATATATTCCATAATAATCAACAGAGCTTTTGCTGCTGATTATTGCATTATCTAGTTTCAACTTTTTATCATGCAATTGAACAGATTTAAAAGTAATATCAAGATTCTTCTTATGGATAATACAAATGCTATTCTTAAAATAAAACTCTCTCGTTTGATTGATGATTGTTTCTAATAACATACCGCGATTTTTGAAATTAGCTTTCATGTTAGAATTACAACAAAAAAACAATAAAATTTTTCCTTGTTTTTTCTCTAATTATTTATTGTATTTATAAAAATTCTCAAAATATTCGTCCTTATTTTTTAACAAATACTTAACCAGTTCTGCAGCCATTAACATTGCCATAACATCATTATGACAATAAATTTTTAGATCTTTAATTTTTCGGTTTCATTCATTATCCTTAATAAGATTTAGGGCTCTTGTCGTAGCAATTGTTAGCGCCTCCGAACCATTTTTAACATTAAGTTTTGAATATGGAGTGATATTATATTTTAAATGTTTATTTAAATTATTATTTGTTACAAAATATTCAATCTTTTTTATTGAATATGATCCATTAATATATCCTAGATTTATCATTCTATCTACAACAAAAATTTTCTGTTTTCGTCCAGAAAAAAAATTGCATATGTCAACAAGACGGTTTACAATAAAATCGATTTTTTTTGCATATTCATTAAATTGAATCTCGTCTAATTTATTTTGCAAACAATAAATATGAAGCGACTCTTTTATTTCAAGTAATCTGCTCTTCTCATAATTTATATTGTAAATAATATAATATGAAATTTCTTGGTCATATAAATCATCGATAATTTTTTTATATGTATTGATATCAAAAGTTAAAGGATCATAAACATAATCATTACTTTCATAAATTTCATCATTCTGCGTCTTTACAATTGATGTTTGAGATATTACTTGATTTCATGCTGGCAAATAATCGAGCATTGGAGTAGGTAATGTTACACCTTCAAAATCAAACCAAGCAATCTTGGCATTCTTATCCGTTATTACATTATACTCATAAATGCTTTGTATTTCTGGATTTATAGAAATAAGATTATTATCATAAAATTCACTAACAGTTCTTTTTGTTAGTAAATCAACATCATTATTTAAACCGGAAATTAGCTTTAATATTTTTTTGCTTCCAAATTTATATTTAGGGAACTGTTTTTCAACTAATTTATAAAAGAAAATATTCGAATTAAAATTGTCAATGAAATCATCCTTAGTTAAAGTTCAATCCATTTGTAGCGAATCTCTATTATTAATCAAATAAATAAACTCTTTAAATGAACACGTATAATCACTTATATTTTTTGTGTGCTCTTCAATATTTGCCAATCTTTTCTCATTAAAATCGTATCCAGCGGAAATCAATTCGCCTTTAACATGGTCAATGATTGATAAATTATTTGTTTTTTTTGATCTTACTGGTTTTGTATATGCAAAATTAGGATCACAAATATATTTAGCTTCAACTTCATCCTCGGATAATAAGACTTTATCATTAGGTTTAATATCTACGCCGCCTTTATTTGGAGAACAATATTTTGACAGATTGAACTTTAGGATATTTTTTCTTACATTCTTTTTCTTTTGATATCTAGGTTTTAACAAAAATATCTCATTAATATCACTATTTAGTGATTTGGTGATGATATTATAATTTCAATATGCCTTTAATAGATTTTTTCTATTCGTTTTTTGCGAATAAATTAAATCACCAAAATGTTTTAATTTTGTATCATAGAAAGCAACTTTTGCATAACAAGATTGATATTCAAAGGCTGGATTTATAATCAAACGATAATTTTCATTTATTGATTTAATTGTATCAGCCAATACATCATCCTGCTTTTGCTTCAATGATATATATTTGATTTCTTCGTCCTTTATATGATATCTTTCTTTATAAAAATCAACTAAAAAATCAATTGCCTGATCATAAACGGTATCTAAGCCCGAGGAAAGAATATTAACTGTTGTAAAAATGGAAAAAAGAAAATTTAAATTTTTATATACATCTTCATCAACTGTGTTATTAATTAATTCATGATTATTACGAACTGTTTCCTTTAAAAAATCTATTTTTTCCAGGGTGTCGAGTTCTTGGATATAGTCTTGCTTTTCCTTATCTAAATATTTAGACGCAAACTCGTTTGAAATATTGTCTATTTTATCAAAATAAAAGTTAATAAGTTCATGATTGACACTAGAATCATTATCGTCCTCTAAATCAAAATTAAAATTACCTGCAAAAATTTCATGGCTTGAATCTAAATTGCCATCAATGCTATTAAATACTAACCATGGATGTGTAGTATTAGCAACTAAAAAATCGCTAAATGAATATCTTACCTTATTTTTCATACTCTGCCACAGCCTTGCCTTCATTGACTCACTCTAGATATAATTTTTTTCATTCATCATAATTCTTACATTCTAAATATTTTACAATATCAACATCTATACTATTATTTCAAGTAGGACTAATACCTAATTTTGTGTATTTATCATATCATTTTTTGCATGCTGCCATATCATCCAAGACTTGTTCTTCATTTACCTCAAAAGGTCAGCCCTTAACAACTCGATTATTTATGTCAACTAAATTAGGGTCTTTGTAATCTTCTTCTTCTAAAAAACAAGCAATAATTGCAAAATGTTTGGCCCCCATCAAATACGAATATAATTGTGCTTGTTTTAAATAAGCAACATTAATCATACCTTGTTTCCAAGATTCAAGTTTTTTACTTCCGACGGTTTTTATCTCAATAATCATCTTCTTTTCAGCAATATAGCCATCTGGTAATCCGCCAAAGAAAACATTATTTTTGAAATAATCATAGTTAAACTTTTCGGCAGGGAACCGTTGAATAGGTAAATTGAATGATTTTTCAATTTTTTCAAGAATTTTAGGTTCTAAAATAACTCCGGCATTTACATATTTCGGATCCAATACTGGAAATCTAAAATTAGCTATTCTCGCAAATGCAGCAAAAGGGCTATTAAACTGAGTTAGTTTTAAAATATCTCCAAGAGCTGAACCAGTTATTTTTCTAAAACCGCCAAATTCACCAGGTTTTTTTGATAATAAGTTTTTATGGTATTCAGCAGTTAATTTAACTGTTTTTGTTTCATGATCAACTACATATTGATTGCCATTATAATGCAAGCGGTTGGGAATAATTATTTTCTTTTCTTCATTCATTTATTTACCTCACTTATACTTAAAAAAATAAAAATAAATAGATTTAGGTTATCTTTTATTAATTTTACTAAGTATTATGTTAACTATATTTGAATTTTTTTAAAAAAATAAACGAAATAATATGGATTTAACTAAAAACATAGCTTTTCTTGCTATGTTTTTTTCTCGTTACCTACATTAATATAATGATATTATTTTAATAAATTAATAATTTTTTTCTCACTCTCATTTAATTCAGGTTCAATATCAAGTCTTACATGACAATAACCAGATGGATTTCTTTGCAAATAATCTTGATGATATTCTTCTGCGATTACAAAGTTTGTGAGAGGTAAAAGTTCTACATAAAATTCACTATAATTTCCCTTTAAAATATTAAATAACTTTTCTAATTTAGTAAAATCACTTTCATTATCATAGTATACACCGGTTCGATATTGGATACCAATATCACCTCCCTGCTTATTTAAGGATCCTGGATTAATAATTCTAAATAAGTGTAAAACAAGTTCCTCTAAAGAAATTTTCTCATTATCATAAATGACCCTCACTGTCTCAGCATGTAAGGTTGATTTAATTTGATAATATGAGGTTACATCAGTATTACCATTTGCATAACCAGTCTTAGTTTCTATAACACCTTTTAGACGCGAAAAATAGGCTTGCACACCCCAAAAGCATCCGCCAGCTAGATAGATAGTTTTTTTCATAATTTTCCTCCTTATTTAATTTAATTTTAAGTTAATATAGTACTTAAAAAACCAAACTAAATATATCTTAATTTCTATTAGGTATTCATAATTTAAATTATTATTAGTTTATTTTAAATATAATACATTAAAAATAAAAAAAGATATCAGCCTTTATTTTATGTTTTTTTTATTTTGTTATAAATCAACTTATTTTTAGTAGTTTTTAAAATATTTAGTATCTAAAATTTTATTTTTTTATATTTTTTAGCAATGCTCTTATAAATTTCAAGAATATTTTCATAAAAATTAGCATTATTCTTATCAAGCAAAGAAATTTGCTTAATTCCTTCTAAAATATCATCAATCATTCTTAAATTTCTGGCCTTATTGTATCCTCTTCAAATATCATATTTTTTTCTAAATTCTTCATAATACTCTTCTCTTGATAATCAAGGATTAAAGCAAATCATAATTTCTCTAAATAATGAAAATAAAATCAATATTTCGGAATTATACATATCAGTTATAATAATATATTTTTTAGGACCAAATGAAAAGGTTATCGATCTTGTCATCGTTTTTTCAATATAGGGCAGTTTTATTAACTCAATATTTCTATCTTTAAGAAGCAAAGAAACTTTACTAATTTTTTCATCAAAAGAATCAATTTCATTAAACAGTGTATCAATTAATCTAACAATAACAAATTTTGGTAAATATTCCTTAAATCTTGATCTTGAAGCAATGTCTTTTCCTTTAAAATTTTCTCTAATGAATAATTCACAAAAACGAATAAAAGGGATTCTATTATGTTTTGTAATTTTGCAATGATTAATATACAAATGTTTTGAAATATACTTTGAATATTCCTCAATGTTCAATGTTCCATAATATTTTTCAAGAAATTCAATTATTTCTTCTTCACTTGGCGACTGGCTAAGCCTATTATCACCTAAGATATTAGTAAGATAACGATTTTTTTCAAGTATCTCCCAGCCTAGTCTTTTAATTATTTCTGTTTTGTCTAATGGGCCAACATTAAGATTATTTCTAAAAAAATATCATTTATTTGTTAAATAGCCAATTTTTAGGTCTAGCATTTTTTCTAAATCTTGAATTAAATTAAGACTAACATCATCTCTTAAATCGTTTAACAAGTTAAATATTTTTCTTCGATCGGCTTTAATCTTTTTGCAAACATCATTTGTCTTAATATTGGCAATTGTGAAAATATTTCTTAAAAATTCTCCAAAGGTTGTACATGAATTTATTCGATTCTCTAACATCAATAAATCTTTTTTACTCATATAACATCTTAACCTTTCAGCAACAAGTTTATAATACCAATTGGAAACAATTTTATAATTAATTTTAATTAATTACTTTGTTAATTTAAATTTTATTTAATTTTTCATATTATTTTAATAAAAATCGCATAAATAAGACAAAAATGCAAAAAAAATAAAAATATAGTTAAACTATTTTTGTTATAATTTATTAAAGTAATTTAATTTTAAATGAGGTAAATATATGAAAAAAAACATAAAGTTATTTTTATCACTATCACCTTTAATAGCAGTTTTAAGCACTCCATTAGTAGTTGCATCATGTAGTAATAAAAATGGCGATTCAACTGCGGAAATCAACCAAATTATTTCAAAAAAAGACCAAATTCAAAAAATTATTAAATATGAGGAAGATTTAAATGAAAAAGAGAATGCTCAAAAAATACTAGAAGAGATAAATAAACTTAAAAAAGATGAAAAAGACGAAAAAAAGGTTAAATCATTATTAGAAAAAATAAAATTAGCAATATCAAGTTTCAATAAAAGAAACACACAAGAAAAATCAGGATTAATTGTTCAAAAAATAGCCGAAAATCAAGAAGAAGTTATTGCTTCTGATGTAGTTAAGGAATTAAAATCAGCAAAAAAATGAGAAGATGTTAAAAAAGTTTTTTCAAAATATTCAATTATTTTTATCGAAAATGAATTAAGAGAAAAAGAAGAATTAAGTATCTCCGCTTCAACTCATTCGCATGATGATGAGGGTGAAATTCACCTAGATATTAAATTCAAGGTTTTAAATACTACAATTAGATTTACATTAATTGGTTTCAAAAAAATCGAACCTGTAAAAACGATTTCAAATTGAAAATTTACAACAAAATTAAAAAATAAAATTGAAGAAAAAGAAGCACAAACTAATTTCTTGAATAAACTAAAAGCAGAGCAGGAAAAAGGCTTTAAAAATTTATTAGAAGAATTACAAAAAACACTACCAATCGAAAAAATTGATAAGAATAAAAATGATATTGAATTTAGTATCAATTTTGATGATTCAAAAACTAAATTTGTAGATAACTTCTTAATATTAAATATAAATTTCTATAACACCGCAGACAAAAAAATAGTTCAAACAGAATCAATTCAAATAGAAAACATCGATGACCATCACGAAGAATAACGCATTCAAAATACGCCAATGATAGATAGAGTTAAAAATAGGGGGTAAATTATGACAACTAAAATTAAAATAAACTTGTTCAAAAATATTGCTTTCTATTTTTTTATTTTCTTTATTTCAATTGTTATTATATTCTTTGCAATAAATGTTTTAATTGAACCTCAAATTAAAAAAAATATAGCTATTTATTCACAAATTTCACATAACTATGGAGCTAGATTTAAGACCTTTTTAACAAATTTATTTACATTTAATCCCGGAAAAATATACTCTCATGAATTAGCAAGTGTTGAAAATAACATTTTATTTCTCTACCTACGGCAATTTCGTTGGACCTTTTTAATAAGTCTATCAGTATTTATTATTAGCTTTATTGTCGGCAACATATTAGGAGTGTTTTCTGCTTATAAATTTAATAAATCATATGATGTTATAACCTCTATTATTATTTCTTTTTTAGGTTCCTTACCAATCTTAATTATTTGCATTCTTGCTTTATCAAGTGCAGACATATTTGGCTATCCCTCACAGTTTTTAAATAGTAAACTTAGCTTTGCTTCGCTAATAGTTCCTATACTAATTTCTTCACTTCCAACAGTAGCTATCTTCTTTTCTAAATCAAGAAAAAAAACGTTTGAAATTCTTAAATCAGATTATTATCTATTTGCAAAAACATATGGAATGAAAAAGCGTGATTTACTAAAAAAAGTTGTTTTAAAAGAATTGTTAATTGGCGAACTCAACTTATTTTTTGTTCTCTATGTTTTATTATTCACAATAACAATTTTAGTTGAAAGAATTTTTTCAATCCCAGGCCAAAGTTTATTAATTTCATTTGCTTTCAGAAAAGGTGAAGTAGATATTATTATGTTTTACTTTATCTTTAATTTTATTTTACTAAGTTTTCTTTTATTAATCAATAAAATCGCTATAATAAAGTTGAGCCCGAAAAACGAATTCACTTCTTTACTTCTTTTTAAAAAATATAAACGAGGTAAAAATGCACAATAATCTATTTAACTTTGCAAGAGAAAAAAAATCGAATTCGAATCCTTATGTTATCCATACAAATTCCGCAAAACAATACTGAAAAAGATTTTTTGCCAATAAATTTAATCTTATTTGTTTTATATGCTTTGTTATTTTAATATTAGCTTTATTAATTGCCACATTTTTAATTAAAAACTCTCCTACTCACTCAATCAATGAAAATACAACACTAGTTAATGACCTGCCATCAAATATTTCTCAAAAAATAACAAAAAACTTTAATCGTGGTGTTGAATTAGATTTTATAAGAAACATCGCAAAACTGGAAGCAAAATCAGCGGCTAGTGAACATAGAAACCTAATATTTTGAATTGAATTTGACTCAGCGAGAGATATTGGTGGAGAGCAAACTATTTATACAGATATTGTTACTTTAACATACAATCCTTACAATCTAATCAAAGCAGTAAATCTCTTACAATTATCTAAAGATATGCCCATAAAAATTCCTAATGGTTTATTTCTGGGAACAAACAACCAAGGAATTGATATATATGCTAGAACGATAACATCTATTTGGTCAACTATTTTAATAATTCTTGCTGCAATTATTATTAATATTTTTATCGGTTTTAATTTTGCAGTTATTATAAATATTTATAAGCAAAATATAATTGTACGATTTATTGATAGAATAATTAACTCTATTAGTGTTATCCCAGAAATTATTTGAGTTTTTCTATTATCTATTTTTATCGGAACAAGTTTATATGGGTTGTTTATATCATTATCAATAATTTGCTGAATTTCATATTTCAAATTTGCAAAAGAAGAAATCAATTCCTTGCTAACACAAGAATTTATCGTTGCTTCTAGGGCTGTTGGGGCATCAAATTGAAGAATTGCCTATAATCATATTTTCAAAAGAATTTTTGCAAACTTTCTAATAATATTAGTTGAAAGATTTTCTATTAATATCTTAATTGCTTCTTCATTAGCATTCCTAGATTTTATTAATGATTCAAATAGCATAAATATAGGTTTCATTTTAAAAGAAGCAATTAGTTTGGTATCCAATAATCCCGGATATCTCTTAACCGCATCAATATTTATAATTGCTTTTTCAATAAATTTAAAGCTACTATCATCAGGTTTAGCTAATACATTTAACCCAAAAACAAAATAAAATAGGCCAAGCATACTTCACAAAGAAATTCAACTTAGGCCTATTTTTTTAAAAAATTCAATTAATTAAGATTTAATTTATCAGATATACCTTCCTTTTTAGCAACATCAATCAATATTTTCTTAATACTTTCCATAATTTGTTTAGCTTTGGCTTGATATTCATCATTAATTAGATTATTAGATTTGTTAAAATCCATATTTTCACTAAATAGTTTAATTAAAAAATTATAATCTGATTCATAGTTTTTTTGGCCAATGTTGTCAATAACATTTTCTTTTAAAACTTTAAAATCTTTTTTTAATTCACCTATTATTTTTTGATCCTTTACACTCTTTTTTAACAATAAATGCCATAACCCCATTTCAAAGGTAAGATTAACAATGGCATGTGAATGAGTATGAGAATTTTTGTCACTCTCGATATTTATCTTGTCAAGATCTTCTATTTTCGAAACTTTTTTTTCATTAAATACATTCTTTCTTAAAAAATCTCAGGCATCGATAATGGACTTTTGCAGCTCACCAAGATTAATATCCTTTCCACTCAATCTCTTATCAATAATTTCGATAAATTTAATAAACTGTTGATTATCAAAAACTAAATTAACATCGTTCAAAACGGCATCAACATCTTGAAAAATTAGTTGATATTTATCTAAAAGTTTAGCTAAACTTGTTTTTTGTTTACCTGCTTCTTCTAATCATTTAACAAAAAAATCATTAATTTTTTTTGAATTCTCAGGTTTTCCTTGGTCGATAATTAATGCAGCAACCTTGTTTCTAAAAGCATCTATTCTTCTTATAATTCTAATATATCGCTTACGATAATTTCGATACGTCTGTTTAACTTCTAAAAATAATTTCAAGAGTTCATTATCGTATATTTTTTTTATTTCAAGTGTTGGTTTATTTTCAAGTTTTATCTCAACAATATTACTCTTATTTTCTATCGATTCATTTAATGATACATTTTCTGAATCATTTGGATATCTTATACATGAAATTGAAATAGCAGGCAGCCCAAATAAAGATAATCCCAAAAAACTAGTCAAAATTTTTTTGATCCTCATTAGTTATACCAACCTTTCAAAATTAATAAGTGTAAATATATCATTAGATTTTTGAACATCATAACCCTTAAAATAATTCCAATAAACAGAAGCCTTTGCTATAACTTTATCATTTTTTGATTTATACTTAAAATCAGACGGATTATTAAATGAAATAAAATTTAATTCAATATATAATTGACCTAATTTATTTTTTTCTGGTTTTAAATTAAGTTCAATTCTCTTTATACCATCTAATGTTTTGCCTTGTTTATTTTCTAGAGCATAAGCTAATAAATAGTTATTAATATATGCTTCAAGCACCTTGACTTGATATGAATTATTATCTAAAAGCGAAACATCAAAATTTTGTCTACTATCGTTATTTCAATAATTAAACAATTTATCCATCTTATTTGATGCTTCATTAAGCCCTTCAATAAACGCTGAATCCTTGTTACTGTTAACAAAATCCGAAAGTTTTATGCCAGCTTTTATCCCATTATTACTTGGTTTAAATGAATAAATATCCTCAGGTAAAATATTTGCGTTATTTTTATTTTTAGTAATCAATCCCTTTAACCTGTGTCCATGATCATCAAAGTTAGAACTTAACCAGGAATATTTCTTTTTTGTGCCATCTTTCTTAGTAACCTCAACAATTGCTCTAAAAACCTGATTAGTGTCAAAATAATCAGTAAATTCAAAATCAACTATTTTATATTCAAGATCTTCTTTTTTTCTATATTCTGGAATCTTTATTACAAAGATCTCATCTTTTAGATTTCAAAATAAATTCATCAAACCTTTGGCATTTCAATAATCTTTTGAACCTGATGACTTTATGAAGTGATTAATATTATCAATAATTGTTAGATATCTCTTTCCATCCATGAATAAAAGGGGATTTTCGACGTAATCAGTAAATAATGGATATTCTTCTTTTATTCCTTTGGTTCCGACCCCAAATTTTCCATTTGTAGCATAATTTCTGAAGCCATTTAAATAATACTTTTTATTCTTATTTTTAGATTTTATTAATTCTTGACCGTTCCAATCCTTAATACTACTTATCTCAAAGGAAATATAATCTGTAGCTCCAGAGTATGAATGTTTTATTTCGCTATTGCTTCAATCAATATCTATTGATGCCACATCAACGTTAAACTTATTTAAATAAAGTTTTAATAGTTTTACAAATGTTGATCTCATCTCATTATGTTCATTTGACAAAAAAGATTTTGCTTGTATATATTGAGGTTGAATTCAATTTGAAAACAATACCCTATGCTTTTTAGCATTAATAAGATATTTACGATTCATTATAGAATAATTCAAATCAATATCTTGGTTCAATCTAAAAATTACTGTCTGTATGTCCTCAAAATAGGGGTCCCTATTTCTATTAAAATCTTTCCCAAATATCAATGATAGAGTTGTAAATCATTCGTCATTAAAAGAACCTGCTGAGTCAACATCATCAAACGAATATTCATTCAAAAAGCTATTAATATCACTCTTTTCATCTGAATCGAATATACGAATATTATTATTACCAGTAGTAAACTGCTTTCAATTATTTCTATATGGAAAATCCGGTTTATATTCAACCCATTCATTTTTATTAAGTAGGTACATTTTTTTGTTTTCTATCTTTACTGCATCAAAATTATGGCGGCCATTCTTATCGAATCAATAAAATATATGTTCATCTTTTTCTATTGAAGCTATTTGGCTAAGAGTTAATCTATTCAAAAATACTCTCGATACCTTATCAATATCTAAATATACTTCTTTTTTAATATTTTGACTACAACTTAAAACTGCAAAAGGAATTGCCACAATAGGAGAAATTAATAACAAATTTAATAGCTTTTTTCTTATTTTCATAATACAAATTTTATCACTTTTTTTTATATTATAGTTATAAAAATATTGTATAATTATTACAAAATTACGAATTAATAAACATTGTGAAAGGAGGTAAATATATGATAATAAATAACGTGGGGACTGCATTTGAAAATAATATAGAATTAACCATATTCATAAATATACTAGTTTATATCCCGATATTAATGATTTTACCACTCATATTATTAGGTCTCCTTTCGTTTATAAAGCCATCTGAAAAAGCAAAAAAAGGTAATGCAATTATTTATATGTACGCTTTTTCAACTGGAATGTTTTTAATGATTGGAGCATTCGGTTTTTTGCGAGAAGGATATAAAATTGCTATCGATTTTACACATGATGGCCCAAATAAGTTTGGTTCAGAAATAAACAGGACACTAGTAACTGTCGGTATTCTCGGGATAAGTGCATTAATAGGCTTTAGTGTTGTTATTGCAGGAAGGTATTTATTTATTAGAAAATCTAAAATAGATCCTCATAAAAGTCATGAAGAACATAACCACTCAGATCACCTAATTTCATTTAAAGATATTGATAACCCCAAAGCAGCTTGATTAGCAATTGTTATGTTATTAAGTCACAGAATAATTGATGGTTTTTTTATTGGATATTCAATATTTAAAATAATATTTACACAAAATACTTTTTCAAGTTCACTTACTCTACTAATAACATTTACCATCCACATCCTTATTGAAGTCACAATCATATACTTCCGTCAAATTCAATATGGAGAAAAAAAAGGAAAGGCAGTTTTATATAATTTCATAACTTTTTTACTTATAATCCCCTTCATTTTTTTAGGAGCATTTACTGGGCGATTCATAAACGATGATTTAAAATGAATACAATCCTCATTATTGATTTTTGGAGGCGCAATTATCATATTTACCGCTATCTTTGAACTAGTCCCTGAATTTATTCATATAAGAAACAAAGATACTAAAACTTTATATCGAACATTAATAATTTTTGCTGCTTCTATTGTCACAACAATAATGCTTTTAAGTTTTCATAGTCATGTTTAAACAAACTAAGGGAGGAAATAAAATGAACAAAAAAATGATTTTATTAACACCGTTAATCAGTTTAATGCCTATAATTACAATATCATGTGTAAAAAATAATTTCAACACCAATAAATATCGTTTCATTGAAAAAAATAATTATGGTAATGATTATGCTAGCTTTAGCTACCTTGATGATAACTATACTAGTAAAAATATTCACAAAATTAACCTAGCAACAGCAGCAAAACTAATACGAATAAAATCAAGCCAACAGCCCTTAATTGATTTTAGAGACAATATTGTTTTAGCTCCCTCAGAACTTCATTATAAATTAGAATGGGCCAACAAAATTAATATCACAACGCCAATAGGCACTAATGAATATAGTAATGATAATACTGATATTGTAGATTATGAAAATGAATCAAACAAACCAGAAAATGGTATTTTTAAGCCTAAAAAGGATAAGGGTAATGGTTTTAACTCACCCTTCCTATTTGTTCCTTCGAGTGATATCAAATCAATAAATAACCCAAACTTTGCTAAAGATTTGAATAACACAAATAAAGTTATAATAGAAATTAAAAATAGAGACAATGTTTGGATTAATTACCTAGGCAATATTATAAATACCAATAACCATATTAACCACAAATCATTTAAACTGGGGTTATTATCAAAATTGTTACGAAACAAAGAATATCGCCACTCTTTTGCTGCAAAGCATAAGATTGATCTTTCAAAATATAACAATAAAAAACTACAAAAAAATGATGGTTTCGATCTATATAACTACCTAATTCAAAATGATATTGATGTTGATGCACTACTTAATTTTGATAATAATAAAATTACTATTAAAACAAGGGACGGATCATTTAAAAATCTAAAACAAATATTTGATAATATCCTAATTATTCAAAATTATCTAGATGCAATTCCTTATGAAATAATAGAATCAAGTTACAAAGATCCACTAAAAAATCTTGATTGATTTTTTAATTATGGTGAAACCTACCAAAACAGATTTTATGCAAGTAATTATTTTATTTCGCATATGAATGCCAATGAAACTACCTTAAAAATAAATAAAAACTATCAAAAAAATGAAGATGATAATCTCAAAGAAATAATCATTCAATACAACTCGTTGCCCTTATCGCAATCTACGTTTTCGCTCCAATCATTAAATGCTTTTAAGCAAAATATTATTTCAAAAATAGAATATGAAGACCTTAATTTAGATGAAAAAAACTATATTCTTGAAAACTATAAGAAATATAATTTTTCATATCAAAAAAATTATAATAGATATTCAATTAACAACAATATTATCATTAACCAAAATCCTGATATAAAAACGAAATATATGAATAAAAACTTCATGAAACTATATTATGGATTAAAAGATAATAACTCACTAGAACTTAGCAAAAATAATTTGACATTTCAATCATTATTTAACAACCTAATAAACCAGTATAGCCTAATTGAGGATGACAAAAATCTATGATTAAGTCAAGCACCAGAAAATCTTGATATTTTAGCTTCTAATGAAGCTATTGGAATAAGCGAACTAAAGGATGCATATAATCAAATATCGAAACCTATTATTTTTGGAGCGAATAATAAAAAATTAAGCGATACATTCCAATACCAAAATAAAAATAGACTAAATGATCCATTAATTGTTTTTGTTGAAGACAAGATTAAATCAACATGATTTAAATTTATTGAAACTAACCTAAGAAATATAATTGATAATTTTTATAAAACATCTAATTCAAATGAAAATATTTATGTAAATATTCCTATAATGATCACCAAGGATAATCAATTTATTAACAAAAGGATACTGCTGATTAAAAAGATTTTTAATTCTATCGACCGCCGGCTAAACATAGATATAACTAAAATTGATAACTTTGAAAAATATCAAGAATTTTTTGAGAGAAATAAATCAATATACAAAAAATCTACATTTAAACTATTCCAGGGAACAACACCAGAATATTTATACAAACAATTAACAAATTTTGAAAATAATTTAAATAAATTAATTGACCTTATATCTAAAAATAAGAAAGATTATTTAACTAGTTTTGAACAGATTATTTCATTGCATAATTTTTTAGTGAATAATAATATAAATCTCAAAAATAGTTTGAGCAAAACACAAGAAACATTATTTATCACTTATCTAAGTAATTTAGAAGTAGAAAACCAATTAAAACTTATTAATGAAATTAATAATCTAATTAGTTATTCAATAAATCTTATAAATCAAATTAACATCAATAGCTTTTCTAAAATTATTTATCAAAATAACATCATTAAACCACTTGGTTGAAATAACTTAAATTATTTACAAGATATAAAAATTAAATAAGGAGAAAAAAATGATTAAAAATAAGAAGAAAATATTCTTATCAATAATTGCTACTAGTTCTATCCTCGCACTGCCAATTGTTACATTGTCATGTAATTTTGATAAAAAAAATCCAAATAAACCAAAAGTACAATTATTAACCGACTCACAAATCCAAGA
This sequence comes from Mycoplasma sp. 1781, assembly GCF_053851675.1. Taxonomy (NCBI): domain Bacteria; kingdom Bacillati; phylum Mycoplasmatota; class Mollicutes; order Mycoplasmatales; family Mycoplasmataceae; genus Mycoplasma; species Mycoplasma sp. 1781. The sequence continues at coordinate 3,400 of NZ_JBSQBC010000004.1, read as the reverse complement.
AATAAAAGACAAATTTGAATTCACATTAAAACCTGAGGGCAAAAAATTAAATGAAGAAGGAAAATTATATGCCTTATGAGATAAGTTTACAAAATCAAAATATAATACTAAAATAAATACTTTTCAAATCATTAATTGAGATGCTGAATTTAAAAAAAACTTTTCATTTAAATATCATAAATTAAATGGTTTAGGTTCAGCGCATATATATGAATTCAAACTGGCATTTGATGGACAAACACCAATAATTAAATACACTATAAAATGTGTCGATAGAAATTATCAAGAAGAAGCTAATGGAATAGTCAAATTGCAAACTGATTAATTTAAAACATTAAAAAATGGAGTGGTATAATATAGATATGAAAAAGATAAAAAAATTTCTAATATTTAGTTCATTTAGTGGAATCGTATCTCCGCTAATAGCTGTTTCGTGTGGAGGACCGACAAATAGCCAAAACAATCAGCTTTTGCCTGACAAAAGTCAAAGTAATGCAACAGGCAAAATAAACCCTTTAAAACGTCCTAAAGCAAAACTTCTAACGACTTCACAATTAGGCGAAATAAAAAACTCGTTTTCATATACCCTAACAAATGAAGGTAAAAAGTTACCTCGTGAAGAATTAATGAAAATATTGCAAAAAATTAGAGCTGATTCCTATCCAATTGATAGGGGAATTACATCAAAAGCTGCTAATGACCCTTCAAGAACGTTCGAAAATGTTAAAGCAAATGAAAATTTTAAAAAATATTTATCTTTTACATCAACATTAGGAAACTTAAAATATCTTTCTGGTCATGTTATAGAGATGGAATTTGTACTTGAAGGTCTTGAAAAGAAGCAACCTGCTATCAGATATTCTGTAAAATGCCTAGATATAATTGTTAATGGGAAAATGAACACTGAGGCCACTGAGTATATTTATTTGGATTTAGACAATTAAATAAAAATAGGATCTATTAAGTCAGATCCTATTTTTATTTCTTAATTATTTCATTTAATGAATATTTTACAAGAAATATTAACTAAAAGAAACTTTTTCGTATTTATAAAAAACTTTCTTAGTTATATCGCAAACCTCACCCTTGCGATCATCATGTTGCACTGCACTACACTTGTCAAAAGCCAATAGAGCATCATCAATACCCTCATATTTAAAATTATATTCAGACTTAATTTTATGATATGCCTCAATATAAATATCATCAATTTCATTTTCGCTTTTATTAACAAAAAAACAATGTGTTAATTCATGCAAAATATAGTTAAAAATAAATGCTTCACAATTAAAAATATCAGAAACAAATATAAGTCTTCTAGCTCCTTTTTGAAAAGTAATGGCCGCAATATCGCTATTCTCGATAAAAGGCATTGTAATCAAAATAATTCCTTTAGTCAATAAATAATTTTGTATTTCATCAATTTTATTTTTAAAGTTTAAATTTTTAGCGCATATTAATTTAACAACTCTTTTATACACAACTTCAAAATTATTTTTTCTAAAAACACCAATTTTTTTAGTACTAATTGTTTCTAAAACCGATAATTCACAAAATCGAATTCAAACCTTACTATTAGGGTTGGCATAAATACTTTCATCTGCTAGTGCATTTTCACGCAAATATTGGGTATAATTATCTAAATTAGCAACGCCATAAAACCTATTCATAATCATCAATTTTTTGCTAATAGGCATATCCTTTGTTAATTTAATATTACTTACCAGTGGCAAACTTGGATTCTTAATGATAAAGTCCTCTCCATATTGCACCAAAAGTTTTTCAGCATCTTGCAGATTAGATTTTTCCTTATTAGCATATATTGAATAAACCTCAGATAGCGTACCTAATTCCAAATTAAAAACATTTTCCAAGCCTTCAATAATCGCAATACTTAAATTAACATTCGTTTTGCTATTAATGATTATGTAGACATATTGAGCACTAAGCCCTAAACGTTGTGCCAATTCTTTTTGTGATATTGAAAATTTTTCTAAATAATAAGAAATTTCTTCTCCAAAATTATTTCCATGCAAATCAAGATGTTTTAAATCGCAAACATGTTCAGTTTCCATAAAATCCCCATTTTATTTTTTAGCGTGGATAATGTCTTCATTTTTTACTGCGCTAGGTATTAATTGATTCATCGAAAATTGTCTTTCCTCAGTTAGATCAGTAGAATGCAATACTACCTTGGAATCTTTATCTAAAAATTGAGACATTACTTGTAGACAGGCACCGCATGGGAATAATATTTTATTCAAATTGCTAATTATATGTATTTCCTTAAATGTCCCCACTTCTGCGCCATATGCTACCGAACCAAAAAGTGCAGATCTTTCAGCGCAAAGTCCACTAGGATACGCAGCATTTTCACAATTGACTCCATAATATTCATTACCCAACTTATCAATAGCTAAAGCTGCCACTTTAACCTTTGAATATGGTGCAAATGAATAGTTTAATTTTTCTTTTAATAATTCTTTGTTCATAATAATAATTATACTATTTATAGTTTTTAAAACTATAAAACTAAATACTACAAATACAAATTATCTTTGCTTATATCAAATATAAAAATCAAATTAAAGTGTTAAGCATTTTTACTTAACATTTATTTTTTTATGTTAAAATTTTTTTATTAAAATTTAAATATACTAAAAATATATAAAAACTTCAAGGAGGAATACTTATGGTTAAATTAAGACTAAAAAGAACCGGAAAAAAATTCCATGCTACATATAAAGTTGTTGCTTCTGATGCTAGAGCACCACGTGATGGAAAATTTATTGATGAATTAGGATACTATGATCCTCATACAAAAAATTTATATCTAAATGAAGAATTAACAACTGTATACTTAAACAACGGAGCAAAGCCTACTGAAACAGTTAGAACTCTTTTAAAGAAGAACGATTTCTACAAAAAATACATCGAATCAAAAAACAAATAGTTATGAAAATAAACATTCTCACAATATTCCCAGAACATTTTGAAGCATTTAAAACCTATAGTGTTATAGGTAAAGCAATACGTCTTGGGCACCTAGAATTAAATATTATTGATTTTAGAAAATTTTCAAAAGAAAAAAGAAATAAGGTTGATGATTCTATATACGGCGGGGGTGATGGGATGCTTCTACAAGTCGAGCCTATCGATCTCGCTCTTGAAACACTACCCAATAGTTATAAAATCCTAATTAGTCCACAAGGACAAAAATTCAACCAAATGAAAGCACACGAACTTGCTAAGCATAATGAAATAACACTCGTGTGTGGCCATTATGAAGGTTTTGATGAACGCGTTTTAAATTTTGTGGATGAAGAATTATCAATTGGAGATTATATTCTAACAGGCGGAGAAACTGCAGCTATGGTTGTTTGCGAAGCTGTTGCTAGAT
>NZ_JBSQBC010000003.1:0-73145 GCF_053851675.1 Mycoplasma sp. 1781 | reverse complement strand
ATGGTTGGTTTTGCAATCTTTTCTTTAGGCAAAATATTTGGCTTATAAGGTATATTTTTTTACAAAAGTTCTTTGTCTTTTTATTGTATTTTTATGAGCAAAAGTACTTAGAAAACCGCTTTGTGTAAGTCTTTTTGTTAATTGGCTATATGATATTTTTGCATTAGCTATTCTCTCATAAAACAAACACTAAGACATATATGAATTACAAGAACTATTTTTTGTTCCAGCAATTATTTTTTGCTTTCATATTTTTTTCATAATTGATAATTAAATCATTGTTGTAAATCTTTTTTCTATCGCCTCATTGATTGCCATGTGCTAAGTTAACTTCTTTTTTGCATAATTTAGCATTTTTTAATTTTTGTTTTAATCTTTTTATGGTTGACATTGAACATTTTGCTTTTAAAGATAATTGCTTATTTGTTAAATTGGAATATGTAGTTATAACATCTAATTTTTTGTTTTCTATTTCATGAATAATAAAACCGCATATAACATTTTGCTATATATGTTAGGTGGCTCATTTTTGCTACAATTTAACGCCTTTTTATGAAATTACAATTTTTTTAAAGAAATTAGCCACCATTGTCTTAAAAACTTCTTCTAAATCATTTTCATTATCTTTTGAATAATAGTATGTAGTTAGTAATTTTGTGTTTTTATTCAAAAGATCTTTTGTTGAAGAAATAATAATTGGTGATTTTTTTTGTATACGCGTTTCAAATATGTTAATTAACAAGTCAAAAAATCATTGGGATTTCAAACCTAAACTAAGATTTGCAATGAATAATACATCAACATTATTCAAATAATAACATATTGATTGTTTTTCTTCTTTATTTGATGATAGAAAATTATATAGTTCATTAGCATTTAAAAAGGCTACTGTCTTGCCTTGGCTAATTACATTCATTAGAGCTATATATTTAATAATATCATTGCTTATTGTAAAATCGGTTCCTCATAATCAAATGTTAAAATCAAAAACGCCTTTTCCGGTGATCATTGTTCTAAATTTAGCTCTAATATCTTCACTAGCAATAGTTTTAGGTAATGAGTCGATAAAAATTTTTGTTGTTTTTTTTAAAGCAACAACATCAGACGAATTGTTATTTTTTTGAAAATATTTCTTAAATATTGGATCTAACTCTGTGATTGATGTTAATCAGAATTTTTCTAGTTGTTGGCTTCTTATTATCTCCTTATCATTACTATAATCTTCAGCCAAAAAACCATAAATATCAACAAACAGCTTATAGTCAGGCTTTTTATGATTTTTGATAACTGAATCATGATATCTTTGTAAGATACCCATACCCTTTTTTATTTGTTTTTCATTAAGGTTTAATCTTTTAATTTCTGTTTGAATAAAATCCTTTGAAAGAACTTCATTCCTTAATTCATCAATATTTATTTTTTCATTAGGTGATAATATTGAATCAAAAATCTTTTTCTCCATTATTTATTCCTTTTAGTCATCTCATGTTAGTACATCGTTTAAATCATCATTAATATTATTATATTTTTTACTAAATAAAGAATAGCTATTATTTCTATTTAGAGAAGCTTGACATAATTCATTATCGATTAAATATGCATCATATAAGTTTCTTCTCGCAAAGTCATTGGCTATTTTTAGGATGTAATTGCATATAATGGCATTATTTATGGAAATTGAATATTTTATTATATTGTTAATAGCATTATCCTTAAAATTTAATGACTTTATTTTTTTTAACATTAAAATTTGCGATGGACTGAGTTCTTTTCTTGTGTGGTAACTAATATATTCTTCTGAAGTGAGATCTTCAATTAATTCATGTTCATTAATAATTTTAAAATCAAAGCAATCTTCCTGCTGCAAAGAAATTTTTTCACTAGAAAAGACCTCAAAAAAGTTTTTTGAAACATTATTAAATTCTGTTTCGTCATAGTAATAAAATGCATTATTCTTAATTAAATTATTATATAAAACTTCACCTAATTTATTTTTTAACAAATTAGCGATAAGGGAATTTTTTACAATTCCATTGGCACATAGTGGTTTTATTAATTTAAATAATAAAGTGCCATCTTTGTCTTGCAGGGTTTTAATTAGACCTAAACCCTCTAATTTATTTTTAGCATCTTTTATTTGGTTTATCGACATAACTAGAAATTCTGAAGTTTTGGCTAAATCATATTTCTTTAGTCTATTTATATTATATAAATCATATAAATGTTGATAAAAAGCAACACCCAGACTTCCAATAATAGGAGAATAGAAGGTTCTTAAATTAATTAAATCTTTTGAAGAAATATCGGCTGAATTATCAACCAAAAATTTAATTTGATCCATTTTTATCCCCCCTCTTGTTTATATATTTGTTTTTGCATAAAATTAATTTATGTTAAAACGCATTTTTACTTGATAGCAAAATTATTTTATGGGACTAAGAGAATGTTTTGTCTCATTTTTATTAGTTTTTTGGGGGCTAAGTATTTTTAGTGTAATTTATAGACATCGTTAATAGCCTTTATCATCTAAATTTAAGAAAAATTTATAAAAAAAATTCAGTTTTCTACATGAAAATGTTTAAAAAAATAACTGTTTTTGGGTTAAAAATGGCTAGTTTTGATTACTTATAAAAATATCTTTTTGATTTAAGTTGAATTCTATTATTTTTATTTAAAAATCATCATTATAGAATTTTTATTTAATATTTTTTTATATCCTTTCAACGTCTCTAATTTAAAATTAAACCTAATATTATTTTATAATTAAACTATGAAATTAAATAACCTACATCTTAATACGACGTTTTCTTTTTTAGAAAGTACAATAACTGTTGATGAAGCAATAAAACAAGCTCTTAATAGTGGTATAAATTATCTTGCATTTACAGAAAAGAATCATTTTTTTAGCTTAGCTGAAGCTAATAAAAAATGCATGGAAAATAACATTAAGGCTAATTTCGGGCTTGATGTAAAACTAATGATTGATGACCAATGATACCAATTTATCTTGTTTGCTAAGCATCAAAAAGGTTTTGAGATCCTTAAAAAGCTATCTTATCAATTATTAAATAATGAAATAATTTATCTTAATAATATTCTTAATTTTGAAGATGATATTGTTATTATAGAAAACCCTATTTTAAGCTACTTTAAATTAACTAAAAATGTTATAAACAAATCGAATTATTATATAGGATTCACAATCATAGATATTGAAAAAAATAAAGAATTTTGTTCTTATTTTCAGAATATTTTGGTTGTAAATAATTTTAACACAGTCGATTTTCAGGATTTTATGATTATAGAATTACTGAATAAAATGAATAATAAGACAAATAACATATTGTTTGATGGTACTTTGTTTTTTGATGTTGATGATGAAGATGGCTTGATGAATAAATTAGTAAATAGAACTAATGCATTTGTTGAGTCAATATATTTTGAACATCAAAAAAATAAATATAATTTACCCTTTTTTAAAAACGAACAAAACCTTGATTCAAAAGGCTATCTAAAATTTTTAATATGAGAAAAAATTAAAAATAATAATAAAATCAAGGCACTTTTTGAAAACCAAGCTTATAAGGATAGACTATTAAAAGAATTTCAAATTATTTCACAATTAAGATTTGAGGATTATTTTTTAATTATTCAAGATTGAATTAATTGGGCTAGAAAAAAGGGGATTTCAATTGGTCCTGGAAGAGGTTCTGCGGCTGGTTCGTTGGTTTCATATATTCTTGGAATTACAGAAATTGATCCAATAAAATACAATCTTATTTTTGAGAGATTTCTTAATCCTAAAAGAATTTCAATGCCCGATATTGATGTCGATGTTCAGGATGACCAAAGACATGAAATTATTAATTATCTTGTACAAAAATATGGGTATGAATGTGTTGCTAATATTGTAACTTTTTCTGTTCTAGGTAAAAAATCTGCGATTAGAGATGTTTTGAGAACTTATAAAGATGTATCTTCCGATAAAATAAATCAAGTTTCAAAATTAATTTCGTCTGATGACAGAAGTTTATTTGAAGAAGCAAATAAAAATACGGCATTTATTAGTGCTTTGCAGCAAATTAAGCCAACAGATAATTCTTTTGCTAAGAACGTTATCAACCAAACGTCTCGAATTTCTGGTTTCTATCGTCAAACAGGAACACATGCCGCTGGAATTGTAATATCATCAAGGCCAATAATGGAGCTTGTGCCGACTTTTAAAAATATTGATAATTTTCAACAAACGCAGTTTAGCATGGAATACCTTGACTATTTTGGTTTAATAAAGATGGATATTTTAGGCCTTAGAACCCTATCGACAATTAAGCAAATTGAAGATGAAGTTAAAAAGAAAACAAAAAAGGATATCGATTGAGACATTATTGATTATAATGATCAAAAAACATTTGATCTTCTTTCGCAAGGAAATACTTCCGGTATTTTTCAAGTGGAAAGCCCTATAATGATTAAGGCCTTAAAGCAAATTAAGGTAAGCACGTTTGAGGATATTAGTGCTATTATATCATTGAATAGGCCAGGACCAATGGCTTATGTATCAAGCTATGCAAAGAGAAAAGCAGGTATAGAACCAATACCAAGCATCTCGTTGGAATATGATGAAATTGTTAAAGATACATATGGAATTATAATTTACCAAGAACAAATTATGCAAATAGTTCAGAAAGTAGCAAATATGACTTTCGAAGAGGCTGATTTGTTTAGAAAAATTATTTCAAAAAAGAAAGCCGATGAAATGAATGAGATTAAGGATTCATTTATTGGACAAGCAACTAAAAATGGATATAGTTTAGAAGTGGCTAATAAAATTTTTAGTAATATTGAAAAGTTCGCTGATTATGGATTTAATAAATCGCATGCTGTCGCTTATTCAATGCTAACATTCAAAATGGCTTATTTAAAGGCAAATTTTCCATTAGAGTTCTATAGTTCATGCATTACAAGTTCAAATGGAGCCCAAGCGACGATTTCAAAATATGCAAATGAAGCAAAAACCATGGGCATTCAAATTGTTAGTCCAGAAATAAATCTTTCAACAAATAAGGCAATAATTTCTGATAATAAAATAATTTTACCATTAGGTTTAATCAAAGGCATTGGTCCCGAGATAATAAGGATAATTATTAATGATCGCAAAGTAAATGGCCAATATAAAAATTTCTTACATTGTTATTTTAGCTTGTTTAAAATTAAAACATTTGGTAAATCGACATTAGAGACATTGATTAAGGCTAATGCATTGCGGAATTTTAAATTAAGTCAAAAAACAATGCTTGAAGAGATTGATTCATCTTCTAATTCTAGTGTTTTTGTACAACAAAATTTATTTAAAAATACAGTTGATATTGTTGATAAAATCATTAATTGTGAACCACAAAATGTTTATGAAGATGAAGCTCCAATAGTTGAAAAAAATGAAATTGAATTGCTTGGCCAAATATACAATTATTCAACAACACAAAACTACGAGATTGATGGCAATAGATTAATAGATACAAGACCTAATAATGAGTATGTAATGATTGTTCAATGTGTTAATGTAATAGTTGGAAATGATAAAAATGGTAGACAATATCAAAGAATTGATTTTCAAGATTCAAGTTTTAAAGTAGTTGCTTTTATGTTTAGAGTTGATCCTGAGCTATCCAAACTTAAACGCAGACTTGTAAAAATTAAATTTATAAGAAAATTAGATAATAAAATTATTTTAAGAAATTACGAGGTAATTAAATAATGAAACAAAAAATATTAATTATTGATGGTACTTATTTAACGTATCGTTCTTATTTTGCAATAAATAAGAATAATACTTATTTAACAAACGCAGAAGGCGTTTCAACAAGTACAATATTATTATTTTTTAGAACATTGTTTAATCTTATTGAAGAATATTCGCCATCGCATATTTTTATAGCATTTGATGCAGCGGGGAAAACTTTTCGTCATAATTTATATGAGCATTATAAGGAAGGCCGAGCAAAAATGCCGAATGAATTTTATAATCAAATGACTATAATAAGAAAATTACTTACATCTTTAAATATTGTAAATATAGAAAAAACAGGGGTTGAAGCAGATGATTTAATTGCCAAGGTATGTTTTGAATATCCCTTGATTGAAAAGATAATTTTTTCAGCCGATCAGGATCTTAATCAATTAATTAATGAATATACTTCAATCATTAAAAAAACAAAAGAAGGTATTGTTATTTTAACGCCAAAAAATTTTAAATCAATTTATGGTATTAACCCTAATCAAGTAGTTGATTATAAGGCCATAGTCGGTGATTCAAGCGATAACTTTTTTGGTGTTAAGGGTGTCGGGTCTAAGACAGCTATAAAACTTCTTGATCAATATCAAACCCTTGATAATATTTATGAAAATCTAGAAAATTTATCATCTTCTAGGCTTGCGCAAAAATTCATTGATTATAAATCTATTGCATTCAGAGATCAACATATTGCTAAATTAGTTACTAATTTTGAATTAGAAGGTATTAAATTAAATTTATTAGATATAGTGAATGTTGAGCTAACCCTTGACGCCGTAAAAATTATTGATGAGTTTCAACTTAATTCAATAAGAAGAGCATTTTTTAATAAAATAAAAATTATTAATTAAAGCCCTATTTCAGTAAGAAAAAACGCACAAACAAGGTGCGTTTTTTAAAGTTATTACGAGTTATCCTTCTTGGTTAATTCTTCTTCGTACACTTCTAAATTTCTTTGGTGTAGTGCTAGTTTTTCTTGTTTTTCTTTAATTTTATCCTCACTAGCATTTTTCATAAAGTTTGGGTTATTGATAAAACTTTTATTAAATTCTATTTCTTTTTTCGTTTTTTCAATTAACTTTTTAAGTTCAATAATTTCATTTTCCTTATCTTCTTTGCTTTGTTTAATGAAGACCTTGGCAAAGGAGGTTTGGATAGTCAAGTCATTATTTTCGCCAATAACAAAATTTGACAATTTAAAGATTATTAGTTGTTGATTTTCAGAAATATCGAAGTTTTTGATAAAGTAGTTTAATGTAATGTTTTTAGATATTTGTTTTTCTTCACGATATTTTCTAAACGTAGTGATTAGTTCGATTAGGTTGTTTATTTCATTTGAATTAAATGTATCTTCAATTGTGTAGTTGGCAAGTGCATTATCCCAAAGCTCCTCGTTGTATATTTCTTGAAACAAATAATCTGTAACAAAAGGCATATATGGTTGAAGCATTATTAAGATTTCTCTAAATAAATAATGAATAAAATAATCATTTTTTTTGAATTTTAAAAACTCTAAATATCATGATGAAAATTTATTGATCATAAATTCTTGAATATGTTTATAAACAACGGTGAATTCATAGTTTTTCATTGCTTCATCAATTTTAGATGTCATTTTTAAAAATTCTAGTAATATTCATTTATCGAAATTGTCTAATTTTTCATATTGCAACTCGCTTTTAATATTAATAGGAATATTTTTTATTAGGCGACCAATGTTTCAAATTTTATTAATAAATAACCTTGCGCTTTGAATTTTTTCATCTCCAAAATTAATATCTAATCCAGGTGTGCAATTAAATATTAAAGACATTCTCAAAACATCTGATCCATATTCGTCAATAACCTTAATTGGGTCAATACCATTGCCAAGTGATTTAGACATTTTGCGTCCGTGCGAATCCCTTACTAACCCATGTAATAAAACCTCTTTAAATGGTATCTTGTCCATAAATTCTAGGCTTTGAAAATACATTCTTGATACTCAAAAGAAGATAATATCATATCCCGTTACTAATAAACTTGTAGGAAAGTATCTTTTTAATTTTTCTGATGATTGTGGTCAGCCCAAAAATACAAAAGGCGCTAATGCTGAGCTAAATCAAGTGTCTAAAACATCGCTATCTTGAATTCATTCATTACCAGGTTTTTCAGTTTGTACTTTAATTTCGTTGCCTTTGTATCATACTGGAATTCTATGACCTCACCAAATTTGTCTGCTAATTGTTCAATCATGAACATTTTCCATTCATTTGACTAGATTATCCTTAAATCGTTTAGGTATTATTTTTACACCTTCCATAGAATCTAGATTTTTTAGAAGTTGTTCTGAAAGTGAATTCATTTTTACAAATCATTGTGGTTTTACTAATATTTCGATTGGTTCTTTGGTTCTTTCACTATAGCCAATATTTGAAATAATATTTTCTGTCTTGTAAATAAAACCTTTTGTTTCAAGATATTGTGCAATTTTTATTCTTGCTTCGAAACGGTCTAACCCCTGAAACTCCTTGGCTAATGAGTTCATTAAACCATCATCGTTAATACACTCGTTGATGCTAAGACCATAGTTTTTGATAATTTCAATGTCATCAATAGCATGAGCTGAAACTTTCATCGCCCCTGTCCCAAAATTGGGATCAATATTTTCTGAACTAATAATTGGAATTTCTTTTTTGGTTAATGGATGAATTACTGTTTTATTTTTTAGTGAATTAAAACGTTCATCATTTGGATTTAAGGCAATTGCAACATCGGAAAACATTGTTTCAACACGGGTGGTAGCTACAAGCAAGTAATTATTCTTATCATTTTTAAATGGATATTTAATGTAATACATTTTTTGATTAGTTTCAGTGGGTATTACCTCAATATTAGATAATGCGGTTTTTAGCTTTGGATCCCACAGAATTGCTTTTGTATCACGATAAATCAATCCTTTATTATACATATCAATAAAGACTTTTGCAACCGCTTCCGATGCATCCTTATCAAGAGTAAATCGTTCGCTATTATAATCAAGCGCTAACCCAAGTTTTGCTCATTGGTCATTAATGTTTTGCGAATATTCATCTTTTCATTTTCAAATCTCTTTAATAAATTTTTCTCGTCCTAGTTGATATTTATTTCTTCCGCTCTCTGATAATCTTTTTTCAACAACGGCTTGTGTTGCGATGCCTGCATGGTCTTTACCAGCCACTCACATAACATCAAATCCTTTTATTTTTTTATATCTAATAATTGTATCTTGAATATATGTATCTAAGGCGTGCCCGATATGAAGCTTTCCAGTTACATTTGGAGGCGGCAAAATTATTGTAAAAGGAGGTTTTTTGATATCATGTGTTGAAAAGGTTTTCATATCTATTCACTTTTGATGGCGTCCTTGTTCAACGAGTTTGTGATTAAAATTCTTATCCATGTTATCTCCTAAATTTGTAGCAATGTTTTGTATACTGAAATCAATAATTTTCTCCTCATCGTAATTTCTTTTATCCTTAATAGCTTTTTCATTCTTATTTAATGAGCGATCAAATGAAAAAATATCTCTTATTTTTTTATTCTGAGTGTTATCTTTGTTTATTCATTTAGATAATTGATTTCACTTGCAACTTATATAATGATCTGGTGCAATTTCATATTCAAAAATATTTTCAATTTCATCAATATTATCAATAAATTCTTCATAGTTAGATAATAGGTAATAATCTTTTTTGTCTAACATTTTTTTAACAACTGGATTTATCGGGTTGTCTACAACAATGTTTGTTTTACCTCTCTCAATAATTCGCGAGTTTATCATTATTTGCAAATCTGTTGTTAACTTACTGGCCGTTTTTATATCACTTAATAAGTAAATCCCGATGGCTTCATGTTCAAAAATGTATTCATTTATTTTATTAAGTACTTCGATTTGGTTTTTAGCATCAATTTTATCAATGTTGTTTCCGATTACAATTAAGCTTGGATTGTTGATTAAAATTTTACTTAGCTCAAGAGCAATTTTTTCATCCTTAGAAAGATAAGACAATTTCATTGTAAGTTTGTCCAACGAAAGGTTTGCATTTAAAAGGATTCTATAAATATTGGATTTAAAAATAATTCTTTTCATCGCTTCTTCAGCGTCACTTGTTTCAAAAATTCTTTTATAGATTAGAAACTGATTAAAAAGATTATTAAGTAAGAAGCTTAATTCTTTTAGATTAAAAAATGCTCTTAAAAAAGGATTCAAAAAGGTTAATTCTCGATTAAAATCTTCTTCAAATTCAATTTTATTTAATGAGTGGAGGTTGGTTAATAATTCTTTTATATTTTTAAATATTTTTTTGGCATTTTCTATATTATTTTGAAAAACATTTGCTAATTTCGAATTGTAATTTTTTGTTTCATCCCTAATACTTTTACCGATATTTTCAACATTTCAATGAAATTCTGCCTGTTTTTCTTCAAACTTATACTCGTATTCCTTAATTGTTGAAATATCAATATAATCGCTAGTTTTCTCATTATTGTCTTCTTTGTCTACAAGTAATAAGCTTGGGGAGTGATTTTTTTTATTTTTTAGCGATTTAAATCTTTCGATAAATGAGCTAAAATTGTTGGTTATCATTGAATTAGCAATTAATTTTATTTGCTTTTTTAATTGTGTTCTAGTTCAGTAAGTTCCTAATAAACTAATTTCATTGATTATATTTTTTCTCAAATCATATAAATCATCAATAAACGAAAGTAGGGAGTTGCGATTTAGAAGTGAAATTAGAAAGAAATGTTTTGTTAAAAAACGCTGTATTATTTTATTAATATAATATCTACCATAATAGTGATTAAAAGAATCAATTTTAAGATTTGTTTTTAAATGAAATTTATTTAAAAGAATTTCATTGCTGAAGCTTTTTCTTAATCTAGAAAAATATTTATTATTTTCCTTTTTAACTTGTTTTTTTTCTTTTAATTTGTCTATTATTTTTTTTATCTTAGTTAGTAATTTACTTTTAAAACCATGATTTGAGTTTATGTCTTTTTTTGAACATATTTCAAGATAATTAGTTTTGGCTTCTTTATATTCATTATATTGCATTAACGACTTTCCAGAAACATAGTTCTTTATTGTTTGCTCTATATATGTAAAGAAGGATTGCTCATGATTTTGTATATTTTTTGCGATATTATGAATAATGCCTGAGAGATTTTGCATTAGTAAAATTTGGTCATTTTGATTTAATTTATTAAGATTTTGCGCATTATTTTTTGAGAGTATTAATTTTAATTCATTTACTAATGGTTCTAATGAGTATTGAAGTTGGTAATTTGTTTTAGAATATTCTAATCTAAAATGGTATCTCGAATCTTGGTAGACATCTTTTCAACTATTTTTAAAGATATTATTAAATGAGCTAGTAACTTTATTTTCTTTTATATAGTTTTTCAGATAAGCAAAAACAGTTTCTTCTGATTTTGTTTCAAATAGCTCATCGCTTTCAAAGCCATATGCAAGATTATCACGGAAATTTTGGTTTGAATCTATCATATAGAAATTTTCATCATCTTGTTTAAATTCGATAAATCCTTGAAAATCTTTGATTTTATTATCTCTATCTATCAAGAGATTGAAAATGTTTTTTTTAGATTGAATATTATCGGCAATAATGCCTAAAATACTGCTTTTAGAAAGCTTAAAATTTAAATCATTAATAAGATATTCGAATGAGTAATAATTGTTTTTTTTGATCTTATTTATTTTTTTTAGTTCTTGAACTCTAAAACCAGTAATTTTTTTCTTATTCATTAGAATCTGTCACCTTCCTTTGTTTTAACTAGCGATGCAACAACTCTATATGTTGCAAGTATGACAGCTAGATTAAAGAAAATCTTAACAGGACCCGTTAATGTTTGACCAGTAAAATTAACTCAAAAATCAGTTTTTAATGTTTGAGTATCGGCTCATGCGAGTAACACGGTGTTTGCCAGTTCTAGTAGAGCGCTAAATGAAATAATGGCCATAACCTCAAGGAACGTTTGGTATTTTTTTCTCACAAAAAGGCGATATATAACAACAAATAAAATCATTCCAATAAAACCAGATGTCGTTAGTAGAATATAAAATGTTTTATTTTTAACAAAACGATTGTGTTCGAATATTGAATTGTCAAGTTTAGAAAATATAGTTACAATGATTAAAATTTGCAAGGATAATAGCACTAAAGTAGAAATAAATGAGAAATTCATCATTGCCGTAGGTCTTGGCTTGTTCTCTAAAATAATGATTTTAACTTCATAGAATGCAATTTTTTCTGAAAAATATTGTAAATCTTCAGAATTCCCTTTTGCTAGTGCTTCAGCAAACTGAATTTTAAAAAATTCTACAATTTGCTTATATTTATATATTCGGTAGTTTCTTGAAAAGAAAAGTTCATTTATGTTAAAAAAGTAATATGATGCTATTCCTGGAATAAATCCAGCAATAGCCACTGCAATAGTATATAAGAAACTATAATATGTAGGAACTAGGGCAAATGAAATGAAATCTGCCAATACTCCTGTGATCATTCCGACAAACGGTCCGAAAATAAAACCTGTAATTTTTATTGGTAGGCCTATAAAACCAAATTTAAATGATGGTAGGGCGCTAATTGGTAAAATTCTTACTGAAATTAGAAAGAAAACAACAGAGATAGCAATTAAAACACCCACAAAGGCAATTCTCTTTGGGTTTCATTTTTTGAATGAAATATTTGTTTGTGATCTTAGCCATCTAATATAATGACTCAAGCCGCCTGGTAACTTTGAATTCATGCTTTTCCTTCGCTATCTTTTTAATAATAATTATATTATTATATTCTGAAACTACTTATAAAGTATGGTTATGCTTTGCTAATATTTTCTTGAAAATCACTTATTTTTCTCGAGAATGGGTAAATTAATAAAAGTTTTATAAAAGCTAGAATTAACTATTACGCCAGTGTAGATAAAATATGACATAACACTTAGTAATAAAATGATATACATAAATGATGCGACAACACCAAATTTCTTATAATCAAATACTGAGGTTAGAGATCCAAAAATTAAAATGTATAGGGTAGTTGGCACTGTTACTATTAGTGCGCCGGGATTTACATGTGAAAATTTTAGTTTAAAGTTAGGTGCAAATTTAAAGAAAAATAAAAATGCTACATATGTTATTATGGGTAAAAATAAAACTGTTGGAATTCAAAAAATAAGTTGAAATTCTCAGGGTAACATTTTAAGTGTTGTTGTGTGATCAACATTAATACTAAACACATTCTTTAATATAAAGTTAAGAAAAGCTGATGTAACTAATAAAAAAACTACGAGTAATACTGTGATAATTATGCTTGTTATAAATCCCTTGATTCGTGTTCTCCACATTGAGGATGAAGTTTTTTGTTCGTATAGAGCATCAAATGATCAAATAAATTTGCTATAGCCCTTTGATGATATTCACAATATAGATATGGTAAGAAAAATAAATGCAGCAATTCCGCCTGGGCTACTTCAAATTTCTGAAAATGCCGGAATAACGTTTTCAATACCGGGAATTAGCTGGCCTAGAATTGTGACTTTGATAACAATCTCTAACTGAGAATTTATTGCTCCAATAATTCCTATAACTAAACCTAGAGTCGGTATAAATGAAAGAAAAAGGTACATTGCGTATCCTGTTGGAACAAAGGCAAATTCATTTGAGTTTATTTTAGCATATGTCGATCTAACTATTTCTTTTCCTTTTACTTTCGAACTTCGCAAGTAATTTGGAATAGCAACAAAGAGAATCCCATATATAATCGCCTTTAAAGCCTTTTCAAAAAAGTTTTGTTTATTTTTATTTTTTATTACTTGTTTTGCTGAAATAGAATTAGCATTATTATTTAGTTTTTTTTCTTGGTTTTTATCATTATTTCAACCGGTCTGGAGTAAGTTTTTATTCCTTTTTTTCATAAAGATCCTTAATTATTTTGCTTAGCTCAATTGCATTTGCTTTCCCAGCAGTTTTTTTCATTACTTGGCCAAGCATAAATTTTGAAGCTCTGTTGAAATTTATTTCAAATTCTTTGTTTAAAGTTGGGAATTCATTTAAAATTTCTTTAATAATATCTGTTAATGAAATTTCCTTGTGTTCAATGAAAAGGTTATTTTGTTTAATTATTTCATCAATATCATTGTTTTCGTTTTGATTAATTAGAATACTTAGGATGGTTTTTATGCTGGTCTTTTGTATTTTTTCATCTATTGTATATTGAATGATTTTTGACATAACATCAATATTTAGTTTTAGCTTTGATAATGACAAATTATTCTGATTTAGAAATGAAACGATTTCGGCAAAGAAAATATTCACGCTCTTTTTAAAATCTGTTGTGTTGAGCATATCAATGAAACTTGCATATTCCATATTTTCAATTAATTGCATAATTTGAACATTATTTAACCCATATTTTAGATAACGCATTTCTCTTTCATATGGTAGTTCTTCAATGGCAATGCTATCAACAAATTCTGGTTTTAGTTCGATACAAGGGATATTGGGGTCTGGAAAATATTTATAATCAATTGAGTCAGATTTTGAACGCATTGTTATAGTTTTTAGTTTAGATTCATCAAATCTTTTTGTTTGTTGCGAGAAAGTTTGGCCGCTTTCATAACATGATGTTTGCCAATTATATTCATATTCTATTGCTTTTTCAATATTAGAAATTGAGTTTAAATTTTTTACTTCAACTCTTGTGTTTAGGTCATTAGTTCCTTTTTTTCTAACAGAAATATTTAAGTCAACTCTTAAGCTGCCTTCATTCATTTTGGCATCGGAAATGTCAAGAGCTAGCACAATTTTTCTTATTGCATCAACATATGCAACCGCTTCTTTAGCACTATGAAGAACTGGATTAGAGACAATCTCGATTAACGGAACACCTGAACGATTGTAGTTTAGTAAGGTTTGATTTCCTTCATGAAGAGATTTAGCTGTATCTTCCTCTAGGTGAATTCTCTCAATCTCAATATCTTTTCATTCATTATTGACTTTAATTTTTATTTTTCCATTTTTGCCAATTGGATTAAATTGTTGTGTAATTTGGTAGCCTTTTGTTAAATCTGGATAAAAATAGTTTTTTCTATCAAAGCGAATATTATGGTCGATTTCCATATTTAAAGCTTTTGCTAATTTTATTGCCTTAATGATGGCTTGTTTATTTACGATCGGTAATGAACCTGGATATGCTAAATCAATGTGCGATACATAAATATTAGGGTTGGATGTATAAAGATTAGGTTGTGATGAAAACATTTTAGTTTTTGTATTAAGTTCAATATGTATTTCAATACCAATAACTAATTCTCAATTTTTATACATTTATTTCTCCTAGTTTTTTTTCAAAATATAATGCTTGGCTAAATAACTTTTTGTCATTATTTCTTTTTGTATCAAAAGCAATATTAAATGGTAAATGGTTTTTTAAATCAATACCAAGTTTCATTGTTAATGATGGATTCCCAACTAGATTTGCATAAGTTAAAATAAAATCTAAATATGATTTATATTTTGACCCATTTTTAATATTGGGAGCAACATCATTAGAGGCAGGATAAACAAACACATCAGCTGTGTTATGAATATTTTCAAAATATTCAACCAAGACTCTTCGCATCTTTTTGGCTTTTACAAAGTATCTAATTTGATTATTGGCTTTGAGAAAAAAAGATCCTAGAATTAGACGTGATTGAACCATTTTGCCCAGATATTTTGATCTGGTTTTTTTGAATGTATCAATCCAATCCTTGCCTTCTTCTCTTAATCCAAAGGAAACACCAGTAAGATTGGCGAGATTTGAAGATGCTTCTGAAAAGGCGATTATTTTGTAAACTACATCTATTGAGTTAAGAAGCTTTATATTTTCTTTAATTTTAATTAGTTTAATTCCATCTTTTTCCATCACATTAAGAAAGTTTTTGTATGATTTAGCAATTTCTGGATTAAGTTTATCAAAACAATCTAAATAGGCAATAGATTTTGGCTTTTCTTCTTTAATCTCATCATATTTAAAACTAAGATCAATTGAAGTTAAATCATTTTTTAGATCTTGCTTATACAATATTGATGATAATTTTATTAGGTCCTTAATGTTGTGTGTAAAATAAGCCACAGTATCTAATGAAGAGGCAAATGCAAAAAGTCCATATCTACTAATTGCTCCATATGACGGTTTAAATCCAATCTCGCCGATATTTGAAGCAGGCTTTCTTACAGAGTCTCCGGTATCTGAACCAATTGCAAAGTCAATATCTTTACTAAAAGTGGCAGCAGCTCCTGATGATGATCCACCAACTAGATATTCTTTATTTAAAGGATTTTTTATTAAACCAAAGGCAGAATACTCCCCCGATCCCCCGAGACCGAATTCATCAAGATTTGTTCTAGCAACACATGTTGACCCATTTTCTTCGAGCAATTTAATAACACTAGCTTTATATCCAGGTCTGAAATTGTGCAAAAACAAGCTCGAGGCTTTACATTCAACATTTATGTCAGCATAGTTATCTTTTATTGTGTATATTGTATTGGATAGTGGAAGACTACTATCATTTAATTTAGCATCTTTGAAAATGTAGGATATAGCATTATTATCATCTTGTAATAATTTATCAATTATATTTTGAATATTTTTATTCTTCATGAACAACTCTTTTCATAATAACTAGATCTTCATTGCTATTATATGCGTTTTTAAGAAGTTTTTCTTTGTCGATTTTAGTGCAATCGCATATTTCGTCGTCTCTTAAATCATTAAAAGAAATTTTAGATTCGTTGATATGCGATAACGGTTTTATATTGGCTAGATTTATTTCGTCAAGATCAGTTAGCGATTGGTTAATTGAGTCTAATAATTTTTTGGCCATATTAATAACTTCATCAGATGGGTCTAGTAATAAATTATTTGCTATTGTTTTTAGTTCTTCATCGTTCATTTTTGGTCCTTTTTATCAACGCGGTTGAGATATAAAAATTTGATTATTATATTCATTAAATTCATCAGGTAAATTTTGAAATTTTATTGAATATGAATGCAAATATAATCTTTTTGCTTTTTTTCCACCATATTTAGTATCTCCCAAAATTGGAGATTTTAGATATTCAAGAGTAGCCCTGATTTGGTGCTTTTTTCCTGTAACAATTTGAGCGTAACTACGGTTTCCTTCCTTGAAGAAGATGGTTCTAGCTTTTATTCCAAAATCTGGATTTACTCGCATTTTTTCATTTTTAATATCTTTTTCAAGGCGTACAGTTATGTCAAGCTTTTCTTCGTTAAAGTCTGCAACAAATTGATAAATTTTTTCAAAATATTTTTGATATTCATCAAAAACTACTAAGGTTTTATAGTTCTTTGCATATACCACTAAACCACTAGTTTTTTTATCAATTCTGCCGATTGAAGCCGGTACAAAAGAAGAAGTTTTTTTAAAATTTAGATATTTATGAACTTGGTCATCTAGGCAATTTTCTTCTGAATGCATTGCGATGTTTATTGCTTTATCAACAATTAAAATATTTTTATCCTCATATATAACTTTAAAATTAATATTTGCAGTATTTCTCTTTTTTGGTTTTTGAATTTCAGAAATTCCATAAACAATAATTTCATCGTCTAACTGTAATTTATATTGTTTATCGTTAGTTTTAACTCCATTTACTCTTATGTCTTTTTCACGAAAAATTTTTTCAATTCGTGATTTCGGGACATTGTCACATACTTTTAATATGTATTTATAAAGAATACGATCCACATCATCTTTTTTTGCTCTAAATTTATTCATTATATGTTTCCTCTACAAATAATTCATTATTGGATGCGTCGACTCTTTGAGAATCAAATAAGTCAAAATTTTCATCAGCCATTTCTTCTTCGATATTCGAGTAGCGGCTAAATTCAGGAAAAGGAGGAAGTTCAGCCAGTGTTTTAATTTTAAAATAATCATAAAATTTGTTAGTTATTCCATAAATGATGGGATTACCTGGGGTTTGAGCTACACCTACCTCCTCAATAATTCCTTTTTCTAATAAACTCGCAACAATACCGTCACTAACAACACCTCTAATGTTTGAAATCATTGAACGAGTTACTGGTTGTTTATATGCAACAATTCCAGCTACTTCAATAGCTGCATTTGAAAGTCTTTGTTTCTTGACAATTGTAACTAGTTCAGATATATATTCCTTTACAGCCTCAACTGTAAGAAATTTATAAACATCATTGAATTCATAAACCTTAATACCATGATCTTGGTTATTAAAAAAAGTCTTGAAATCTCTTAATATTTTTCTGCCTTCTTGGATGGTGTTTAATTTAAAAATATCTTTCACTTGTTCCGAACTTAATCCTTCACTTCCTTGAACGAATAGTAGTGCTTCAATTATTTTATTCTTCATATTCTATTCCTTTTTTAAATTTGATAATACCTTCATCAACATCTTGTTCTAAAATAACAATTTGTTGTCTTGCAAGATCCAAAACGGCCAACATTGTTATGACAAAATGGCCTATTGTTGGGACATTAAAAATCTCATTAAACATAACCTCATTTTTATTAACAAAAAGACTGATTATTCTCTTTTTTTGATCCTCAGGATTTACAGCAACTGTTGATATAGTAATATTTCTAATTAATTCTGAATATGTTCGTTCAAACATTTTTCTTAATGTTATAACTAACTTCGAGCTATTAGAATGTCCATCAAGAATTGTTGAATCAACTTCTTTAACAAATTCCTCGGTTTCTTCTGGTTCTTTTGAAAACAAGTTTTGTCTTTGTTCTTCTTGTTTTTTTAATATTGAGGAAATTTCCTTAAACTTTTCATATTCCGCAATTTGTTCAAGCAATCTTTTCTTTTCTTGTTTGATTTCCTCTTCTGCTTCTGGGTCTTGTAATAACATCCTTGCTTTTAATTGAACTAGTGTTGCAGCCATAACTAAATATTCTGATGCAAGATCAATTTCATAACTTTCTATGTGTTTAATAATTTCTAAATATTGAGCAGTCAATTCAATTAAATCTACCTCAAAAATACTAATATTCTTTTCTCTTATTAGTGTTACTAAAAGGTCAAGTGGACCATCAAAATTAGAAAGTTTAAAAATATGTTTATCGCTTTCGGTACTTGTGTTTATTTTTTTGTCATCTTCTGAAGATAATTTACTTGATTTTGGTGTGTTTGTATGGTTCATAATATTGATTATTCTCTATTTTCTTTTTGTAAAAGTATTTTTTATGGTTTCATCTGATGAGATATTTTGATCTTGATATTTGCTTGAAACAATATTTTTAACTCAGTTAGCAAAATCTTTTTTATCTAGTGTTTGAAATTGCTGAGGTTTTATTGAAGGGTGAAAAATTACCTTAACGACAAGCTTTCCTTGTCTTTTATTATCAAGAGCATTAGCTGCGTTATTTATTGTTACTGGTACAAGGGGAATGTAGGTTGATTGAGCTGTTAGAAATACACCACTATTAAAATGAGCTATCTTGCCATCTCTTGTTCTAGTGCCTTCAGGGAAAATAACACCACAAGTTTGGTGTTTTTTAACATATTGCCCAAAATCTCTTAGAATTGCTAACGCTTCCTTTGGCTTTTGTGTATTTATGTAAAAGGTGCTAATTAGTTGACTAATTTTGTAAATTGATTTCTTTTGTTTAGCTTCCTCTCTAGCAACAAATGTCATTGGTTTTGATTTTCTTTCGCCATTACCATGGTTTCATAAAGCTGAAGCAATAATTAAAGGATCTAGATAAGTTGAATGATTAGGCGTTAAGAAACAAGGTCCACTTGGAATATTTTCAAATCCTTCAACTTCAACCTCGACATTCAGGTGTCGCAAAATATTTGAACTATATTTGTGGATAAAATGTTGTTTTTCAACGTCTTTATAATAATCTGGCATTGCTCTATTTCTTTTTGCTTTTGCCAAAAGTCTCACAAAGTTGTGTAGTAAAGGAATAAATCTAAGAAATTTTCTTGTTTTTAGTGTCATAAGTTTTTCTCCTTGTTTTATTTTTTAGGATTTAAATGCAACAGCAACAACATAACCATCTTCACTAGTTGTAGATAATTGGTAATTGGCATATGTATATCTTCCAGCATTCGTTTTTTTGATTAGTATGTTTTTAAAACTAAATATTGAATTGTCAATTTTGAATATGCACTCTTTTAATGCTCATCTGGTTGCTAAAAATATTGGTTTTTTAGAGTCGCTGATTTTTAAATATTCTTCAATTTCAATTGGGTGTAAAATTTTTTTAATGGCGTTGGTGGATATATTTATAAACCTATTAATTTTAGCCATATCAATTGAAATCATAAAACTCCTTAATAAATAATTATTAATTATAATTTAATTAATAAATATTATGATTACAAAAGGAAAAAAATACCAAGCTATTAAACTGGTATTTTGCTATTAATTATTCATCACATAGTGGATCAAATGGAGAAATCGTAAAAATAGGTTTATTAAATGATTCAATTATTTCTTTATCTAAATATTTCTTATCAACAATAGCCATGTAATTATAATCAGTAAATCATTGGTCGCTCATTGACCAAAAACCTTTTGATCCTCGATCGCTTCCTCAACTATTTTCTACCTTTCAATTAATTGCTTTTCCTTGGGAATCTAGGTTTACTCCTACCATATTCATTGCATGAGCAATTACTGAAGCTCTTGATTCGAATTTTTCAGCTTTTGAGAAGTCTGGCGTTTTTGTTAGTGTTAGATCAAAATTGTAAAGTTCGGAATCTAGGATGCCCTCTCTATTTCCAAATGTAGAAACATCGCATCCAAATCATACTGGGTCCCCTGCTTTAATTTGATTAATCATAATTTTTTTCATTATCTCGATATCAATATTAATCATTGTTAAGGGAGTACCGCCAACCATATTATTGCATAGAGGGGCTTGGATGACAGAATTATGTGGAAACTTATTTCTCGGATCAGATACAAGAGTGATTTTTGTTTCAATATGTTTGCTTAGGTATTTTTGATAAAACTCAACTGGCGTCATTTTATCTAATGATACATATTTTTTATCCTTATTCATATATTCGAATTTGAATTCCTTCGGTGGTTTACCTAATGATTTTACTAAAATGTTATAAACATCTTCTAGTGCTTTTTCTTTTAGTAAAGAAACTTTATTTAAATCATTTGTTTGCAAAAATGTTTGTCTCATTTTAGCAGTATAAGCCTTTAATCTTCAATTAATTTGTTCTACCATTTCACTCGTGGCTTCGGAACTGAATGATTCATTCATTGCATCTTTTGTTACAATTCCATATTTCTTAATAAGATTTGTAAAGAAATCTCAATAGCCACCATCTGAAACTGGGTTAGTATTAAAATATCTAAATAGGCGATCTTCATTCTCTAATTTTAGTCCTTCATTTTCAATTCAATTTAAGTAGAAATTTGCCTTTTCTAATTTATCAAAGAAATGAATATAGTTTTGTGAAAGTTCTAATGATTCAACATTAAATTCTTCCATTAGTTTAGTTCTAATAGAGTTTAAGCCAGCAAAAATTCAACATCTTCCTGATGCTTTTTGATTAGTAATATTCCCTACTTTTGTTTCATGAGAAAAAACAAAATTATGTTTTTTTATTGCCTCATTGTTTATTGAGCTTTGTTTTAATCCATTTTTAAAAATGGCTGATTCAATAATTTTGTTATTTATATTATTTTCATAATTTTCTTCAAACTTGTTAATTAATTCAAAATTAATTTCTGACATATTTTTATATTTTCTCCTTATTTTATTTAGATTATTTTGATTTGGTACAAAATTCCGTCACTCTTATAATATCTTCAAGTTTACCAATAAACGTAATTAGGTCACCATTTTCTATTTCAAAGTCGCCGCTAGGAAGAAATCAACTTTCGCCTCTTTGAATTAATGAAACTGATACGGAGTATTTGCTTCTAAATTCTGTTTCTCTAATTTTCTTGCCAATTATTTCATGATTTTTAATCCCGACTTTTGAGCTAACAAACCCATCTTGAATTTCAGTAATACATTCCGAAAAATTTGTCAAAGCATTATCCGAAACTAGGATAGCTGTTTTTGTTCCTGCTTCTTCTTCTGGAGAAACGATTCACTTGACACCAATTTGTTTTAAAACACGTGAATGACGAGAATTTGATGCTCTTGCAATTACTGTTTGCACACCTATTTCTGCTAGCGCTGCAACAATTTCAATGTTGTCTGATGTCGCAACGATAACGACATCAAATTCCTTAACATTAATTGATTCAAGAGTTTTTTTATCAGCACAATCAGCGACGTAAATGTTTTCAACTTCATCTTTAAATGGTAGAAGGTGTTTTTCATCTTGGTCAATTAGTACTAATCGAATATTGTTCGTTCTATCTAAAAGAAGTTTTCTTATAACCGCTTGTCCAAAACGGCCAATGCCGATTACACAAATTTCCCTTGCCTTTTTAAAAAGTTTCATATTTTCTCCTAAACTATTTTGATGATTACAAAATCATATACTAATAAATTTTAAGACTTTTATATTTAAATAAAGTAAAGTAATTTCAAAAAGATAACCCTAGCAAATGATTGAACTATTCAATCTAGTTGTCTACAGATATAAATTATTAAATTTTTCTTTTAAATTTAAGTTGCCTTTTTAAATTTTAACATTTAAATTTTTTTAGTCAATTTCACCAAAAATATATTTTTTTACCTTTTGCTATATAATATAGCAATGATAAAAAAGCATCATATACCTAAAAAAACTAATATTTTCCTAAGATTTTTACGTAAGCTTGGGGTGGTAAGATATATTTTTATAATATATATCTTATTTACTATTCTTATGTCACTTTTGTTATTCTGAAACATATCCCATAAGGCCGATATAAAGGAACCAGTTAAATATATAGATGCACTTTTCGTATCTTCATCAGCATTTAGCGACACCGGGCTAACGCCATTAGTCACATCCGATACATTTAATACCTTTGGCCAGTTTTTGATTGCCTTAAGTATGGTTGTTGGCGGAATTGGAATATTTACATTTAAGATTTACATTTTTCAATCTATATTGGGTTTGAGATCTAACATCTTTAGCAATATGGTTTCTCAAACAGAAAGAGGTTCTATAACTGTTAGTGAAACAAGAAAGATGATTAAGATAGCAATTTCGTTCTTAATTATTACAACTGCTGTTGCTTCATTTATCTTTACAATGCTTTTATATTTGAGACCAAATTCAAATTTTATAACACAAGAGTTAAAAGAAACTAGCCCTTTATTGTTTAATAATAAAGTCGTTTTGAAGGCTAATGAGATACCATATAATAACTTTCTTCAATCATTAAAGTATGGAATTTTTCATGCGATTAGCTCAATAAATAATGCGGGATTTGACTTGTTTGGAAATAAGAGTTTACAACCTTTTTATAATGATTATGCTTTTCAAATAGTGACAATAATAACCTTTTTGATTGGCGGAATAGGCTTCCCGGTGATCTATGATATATGAAAAAAAATTCAATCAGTCAAGTTAGACCAACCACATCATAGATTTAATTTATTCACTAAATTTACAATAATAACTTATCTAATTACTACTGTATTAGGTTTTAGCATAAGTGTTATATTGGAATATAGTTCTAAATCAGAAACTACTTTTTGATATCAAAAGGAATATGGAACTGTGGGCGACAAACTATTTGCTATATACTTTCAAGTTAGTTCAACTAGATCTGCTGGTTTTTTGACTGTAAATTACTATAATTTTACACACTCAACCGTTTTATTACATAGCATCCTTATGTTTATCGGCTTTTCACCAGTTTCAACTGCAGGTGGTATTCGAAATACAACAATAGCAGTTATTTTTCTAAGCATAGTTACAATGATGACTGGCCGCAGTAGAATTAACGCCTTTAAGAGACAAATTGGTAAGGAAACTCTTATTAAAGCAGTCAATGTTTTTACTCTATCTATTGTCTTGATATTTATTGTATCAATTGTTAGTTATTCAACTCTTCCGACTCAAACTAAACAAATTGGTGATGTTAATTATCCAATTATTTTTGCAACATTTGAAGCATGCTCAGCTTTTGGCAATACTGGTTTGACAACAGGACTATCTTCAAATTCACACAACTTGCATATTGCTGGCAAATTAAGTCTTATTTTTATCATGATAATTGGACAATTTGGTATTCCTCAGACTATCAAAATATTTGGTCGAGGAAGAAAAGCACCAGAATACTATCAATATATCTATGAAGATGTATCGATTGGTTAGGAGGTTTCTCATGAAAACGAAAGAAATGATTAAAAAAGTTACTAAAATAACTGTTGGTTTATCACTTGGATTAGTAATCCCAATTACTTCTATTTCTTGTGATAATAAAAAAGCACCAGATCAAGCAAAACCTAAAATTCAAAAGAAAAATATTCAAAAACCAGTTAGCGGAAAAATAAATTATGTTGCCATCGGTGATGATTATGCAGCTGGAAATAATAATAGTTTTAATGCTCATAGTAATAACTTTTTTAGCAAAGAAGATAATGAAGTATACGGAATTTCATATGCCTCATATTTAGCTAATTCAATCTCGCTAATCAATGATGATGAAACAATATTAAATAGATATGAAAATCTGGGTTTATCTTATTCTACTACTGATGCTTGATTGCATTTATTAAAACCAACCAATACTAGCAATTTAAATGAATTTAATGAGGTAATAAATCTAAATAAAAAATTAGGTTTGTATAATGCTAATTTGAATAGTAAAAAGGTTATTAGTAATATTAAAGAATCAAATTTTATAACCATTTCATTAGGATTTAATGATATCTTTAAGAAAGATGAAATTTTGTCATTAGTGTTAAGACAATTTAAAGATAAAAAAGAAGAAAATCAATTTATTGTAGGCTATAATAAAATTATTTCAGCAAGAATTGCACAATTGTCAAAAAATTATACAGAGATAGTTAGGGAAATAAAACAAATAAATCCTAATATAAATATCAATCTAATTGGATATAGTGCGCCCTTAATTCATACTATCAATATTCAAGGTAATTTTCAAAATAACATTTTGAAAATAACAACAGATTTATTGAATAAAACAATTAGCAATATCGCCGACAGTGAGAGTTTAAACTATTATAGTTTTTCATCTGAAAATAGCATTTATGAAAATGCTGAACAATTTTCGACTGATTATTTAAGTATCTTTCCAAGTGTCAACGGTTATAAAAAACTTGCGCAAGACATATTTGCAAAAATGTCTACAA
Organism: Mycoplasma sp. 1781; assembly: GCF_053851675.1. Taxonomy (NCBI): domain Bacteria; kingdom Bacillati; phylum Mycoplasmatota; class Mollicutes; order Mycoplasmatales; family Mycoplasmataceae; genus Mycoplasma; species Mycoplasma sp. 1781. Next base: position 48,019 of record NZ_JBSQBC010000003.1, on the reverse strand, counting down.
ATATTACAGAATATAATTCATTATTCAACAACAATGAATTTTCAAATCACAATAAAGCAATTTCATTTATAAAAAAAGCAACAACAATTAAATCATTAATTTTTGGAGTAGTTGGAAATAATGTAGATACATTTAAGAAACCGTATCCATTTGAAAAAAATTCAAAAAATAGTAGTCTTATTGCTTCTGAATCAAGCAATGTTTTTGCTCAAACTGTTTTGGCTGAATTTAGTAGTAAAATAAAAATGCTAAATAATGAACAACTTAAAACTTTTATTGATAACGTTCTTTCAATTATTGGCATTAATGATAAAGAGGCAAAAACATGATTTAATGAATTAATAAATTCATTGGTATCTAAGCATAAAAATAATTTAATAGTTTCATTATTTGAACAGCTGTTTGATTCAGTTTATGTTCAACACTTTCTTAATAAGGCAAATATCAAGGTTTCACAATTATTGGCAAAAAAATCTCCTCAAAATACTTTAACATCTGAAATTAGGAAAATTCTTACGCAAGAATTTCAAGATAAAAACAGTATATACTTAATCTTAAAATCAGTATTAAATTCTAACTATTTATCTAAAATTGAAAATAAAGTTTTTATTAGACAAAATTTAGCGTCATTAATTAAAATATTATTTTCAAACAAATCTATTAAGCAACTATTTCCACAAGAGCTATTGCTATTATGAGATAAGAAAACAATGGATAAAAATATAGTTGTAAAATTTGATAATCTTGTTAATAAGGCAGTGGATAATTTATTAAGCAAAAGCGAATTATATTTTGCTAATACTAATTTTGATGGTTTTATAAATGATATTTTGAGGGACTCTAAGAAAGAAATTATTTCTCTATTTCAAGCAATTGTTGATTGATTAATCAAAGATAAAGGATCTCTAAAAAGGATTATTGATAAGATTGCAACCTCCTTAAAAAATGTTTATAGAGTGCCGCAAGAAAGACTTGATGACATTAAATATTTCATTCAAACAACAGTGGAAAATCTAAAGGATTTTAAGTATTCATATGAACTTCTTGATCTTTTTGTAGAAACTACACTCGATTCATACAAAGATAATAAGTTGTTAGATACACATTCATTTATTAAAGCATTTGTCAAGGGGTTGCTATTTAATACAAAGGATGCCAATAAAAATAATCGTGTCTTTTTTGCTCTAATTAGCAATGTTCCTAGAACGCCTAATATTGATCTTAATAAATACTATAATGGAATAAAATATCTCGGAGTTGGATTAGTGCAAGCAGAAAACATAATAAATTCAAATAATATAAGTAACCTGCTTGATGATCAAACAAGAGAAGCTATGCTTACATTGCTTAGAAATATTGCAAATAATTCTGATAACATTTTGAATATAACAGGTAAGAACTATATAAAAGACTTATTTTCATTATTGATTGACGATATCACTGCAAAGGGTAGCTTATTTAACCAAATTTTAGATAGGCTTGGGGACTATGTTGTTATACATCCATTAATTAATTTCATTAAAAAACAAGGTTATGAGAAACAAATACTATCAGCAAATCCCGAATTTAATAATATAGAAGAGTTTGTAAAGTCTAGTTATTCTTCATTATATAAATCAGTTAATAATAAGATAATTATTGATAAGCTAAAATTTTTGGTAAATGACATTGTTGATAATGGTAAGCTATATGACAAAAGTTCACTATTTGCTTTTGTTGTTTCAACCTTAAAAAGAGTACAAGAAAATGGATTGATAACATTAGTAGAGACTTTATTGCAACAAATATCGAGTAAGGAAAATACTAAATTATTAGTGAATGTTCTTACCTCATACATTAATTCATCGTTAAATGTAAAACTAACCAATGTTGAAAAAGAACTGATCGAAACTTATATACAAAGCATTTTAAGAAACATTAAGGATTCAAACTTATTTAAACACTTTATTGATAATTTTAAGAAGATAACTAAAAAAATTGATATATCAAAAGTTGACACTTTTGATAAGCTGGGTTTATATCTAAAAGAAGAATTAAGCAATCTTTTGATTGAATCAACAAACCCCGGTGTAATACAAATGTTTCTTGATTTTTTAAGCCTAAAGAATACAAAAGAAAAAGATGGATTTAACAAATTTATTAATGTTTTATCAATATTTTTAAAAAATGAAAATAATGTTGATTTTATTCTTGACAAGCTAAATCTTAAAAAAATTGTTGCGGATATCCCTAAAAAGATTGATTTTGCAAAGCTGCCCCAAAATGTTAGAGATGATGTTAAAGGGTTATTAAATAATGTATTGGCATTAATAATTAAAAAATGAGATGACAAGATAAATCCAAAAATTAAGGAATTAATTAAAAATTCAGTTTCAAATGAAAAAATTAAAAATGTAAAAAATTTAAATGAATTATTTTTCTTATTAATTAATGAAAATAAGGAATTTTTGAAGGAATTTATTTTAGACATAATAAACAATGTTATTTTGGTTAATCAACAAAGCGAGCAAAAAACTGTTGATATAGTTGTTTATTTAATTTCTACTCAAATTAATTACAAAAAATTAAGTGTTAGTGAACAAGGAAACATCAAATCGATAGTCAAAAAAGCAATTGCCTTTGTTAAGGATAAAAAAATATTTGGGCCATTGATCGAAAGCTTATTAAATACAATGACTTCAAATATCAAGAAATTTGGTATTGATTTTAATAAATATGACTGAGCAAAAATTGTTGACTTTATTGATGATTTAGATATTATAAAAATTGTTGAAGCATCTGAGGATTTCTTTATTAACAAGATATCAAAAGATGAGCTAAAAACATTATTAAAAACTCTTCTTCTAAATGCTGTGCATCTTTTTGCTTTGAACGAGAAGCCAACAAATGATGAATCTACAGCATCTTCATTGCAAGAACCAACTAAAAAAACTATTCCAAACATTAATGTTGAAAAAATTTTAGGTATAGTTCAAAAGATATTGAACAAACTTTCTTCTGAAAATAAGAAGGAATTAATACCTTATTTAGTTGATGCTATCTACGATCTAAAAGAAAATGAAGGTTTTAAGAAATTCTTATCTGATTTACTATCTAAATCTCTTAAAAATGGCAATCAGACAGTTATTAAGGAAATATTAAATAATAAAGGAGATTATTCACTATTAGCTAGTCTAATTATTAACAAGTCATATAGCCTTTTATTAAACGAAGAAAATAAACAAGGTTTAGTTTTGATTTTAAATAGTTTATTTGCCGATGACAAACCAATAGTTTTAGATGCAAATAAACTTCTGATTAAATTATTTAAAAATGTTAAAACAAATAATTTATTAAATTTCATTAAAACCAATTTAGACCGTATATTGGGTGACGAGGAATTGCTGGATGTGATTGCCAGATATCTAATTAGTTTAGTAAAACAACAAGCAAACATAAAATTTAGCGCCAATGAAGATCTAATAGTTCTTAATTACCTAAAATCATTATTAAAATCTATTCCAAACAATCCTTTAATCCATAAATTAAAGAAGAATTTGGAAGAAAAACTCAGCGAATTAACAGATACATCAAGTTATATTGATTTCCAAAAAAAATTGAGTGATGCCCTTAAACAAACATTTAGTTTTAATAAGGAAAATATAGAACAAATTTTTGATCTTTTAATTATAAAACAAGACAAGAAGGCACTAGGTGAAAAAAAACTTGTAGAAACTTTAAAAGTATTGTTAGGCAAAAAAGAGTTTTTAGAATTTATTTTAAAAAATATTAATCCTAAACAATTGATTAATAATATGTTTGATAATATAAATTTATCTAATTTAAATTTAGGAGAACACTCAAAAGGGGCTCTTACTTCAATAATTAAAGACACGAAAGATCTTATTAATCTAAAATATAATGATCTTGTTTCACAAAATATCAATGAAATTATTGAAAAATTATTGCTTGAGGATGTCCTAAAGAATGCAGATTCTTTTGAAGGCTGATTTAAGAATTTCTTCATAGTTAACGAGGATTGGATAATTAAAAAGGTAGACTTGATTCTAAATAATATTTTATTATCAAAAGAAAGCGAACAATTAAAGCAATCAATTGCTAATTTCTTAGTTGAATTTGTTGCCGAAAAACTTAATGGCATTGAATTTAAAAACGGCCAAAAAGAATCGCTAAAAGCAATATTTAACAAGGCAATTAATTTCCTCCCAGATCTTAATATAAGCAATGCTATAACTAAATCTGCTATTAAATTATTAGTTAAAAATATTAACCAATATCAATTCAATTTTGAGAAATATAACTTTAATAGTGCGTTCGACTTTATTAGTATATTTAATAAAATAAACATAGATAAGTTAGACCAATTCTTATCAGGATTAGACTCGCATGACTTAGCTAATATTATTCTTTTAGTTATAAATAATTTTGATAAGCTAGAGTTACTTTTTGCTACTCCATCTGTTACTTTGCAAGAAAAATCAAAGAATAAAACAATTGTTGAGTTCAATAAAAAAGAGGGAATTAAGATAAATATAAATGATATTTTTAGATTAATTAAAGTTGGATTTTCAATTTTAAATGCCTCTGATCGCAAGTCTATCAAAAAAGAAATTCCTAGTCTAGTTCAAAAGATACGTAAATCTCCAAAAATAAAAGAGTATGTAAAAACTAAATTAGACTTTTTAACAAATCTTATTTTAAAAGTTGACTCAAACGCTCGAGATTTTGCTAACAAAACAAAAGAAAAGATTATTGAATTTATCTTTGATAAGGACGATACTAAGGACCTTATAACTAACTTTATTAATACACTAATTTCCTTAGACCAAAAATCATTAGAGAATATTCATAATATAAATGAATTAATTAAGAAACTTTTGAACCTAAATAAGTCTTCGATCAGTGACTTTATTAAAAAAATTGTTTCTAATGCCACTTCTGATGAAGCGTATATTAATAGTTTAGTTAAATTTGTGTTGAATGCAATTCATTCAGAATTAAAATTTGATTCAACTAGCGACGAGTTTGAAAATATTGCTAACTTAGGGACCAGAATTATTAAAAATCTAGGTAATAAAAATATTGTATCAGACATAATAAGTAAGCTTTTTGAGAGTCTTGTTGACATTGATATTATTGATTCAAAGGGCCATTTTGATCAAAATATATTGATATCAAAAATAATTTCAGGGTTAAAGAAAATCGATTGAAAGGCTTTATTTACATCCCAAAATATAGAGGATATGTTTAAATCACTTATTGGAAATAACATATCAAAAGAACAGTTAGTTAAAGAATTTAGTTCTTTATATCATTATTTGGAAAGAAATATACCAAAATTGACTAATCAAATAAACAACCAACATACAATATCTAATAACACTCAAAATGTGCTAAATCCAGTTATTTCTGATGAACAAAAAGAGTTTTTAAAGAATATTGAAGGCACAATATTCAATGTATTAACTGGCTTGAATGGTTCACTTGATTCTAGCGAAACTGTTGGCAAGGAAGCAATAATCGAGGTTGTTCATACAATCTTTAAAGACCAAATTAAAAAGATAAAATGGCAAGAAATAAAACAAGATTTAATACCTAAGTCCGAATTACAAACTATAGTTGATAAATTTGTAGACAAACCAATTTTAAAAACGTTAATTAGCGATGTTATATCTGATTTTCTAACAAAACCAAAAGTCCAAGCAACAAATATTGGTGAAATAGTAACTAAAACATTAGAAAAAGTTTCGCAAAAATTAAAAGATAATGTAACAAAAGTGCTGGAAGCAGTTGTTGAAGACGATGATTTAATGAAGATTGTTATTGGTCATGTATTAAATTATTTAAAATTGGAAAATGTTACAGCCGAAGACATTTCATTTATCAAAGAATTAATTAGCGCTATTTTTAAAGAATTAATCGAAACTGATTTTTATAAACGAAAAGTTGTTAAGAGAACTATCGATCATATTGTTGGCTATAGTAAAAATTTCTCAATATTTGAACCAGTCAAATGACTCCTTGATGCCATTGAAAAAATTAAGGCCGGATTTTCATTTAATGATCTTAAGATTATTGCTTCTTTTGTTGGTGAAACTAAGGCTATTAATGGGGCTCGCTTGATTAAGCTTATAAATCTATTATTTGGAAAAAGTAATTTAAAGGATTCGGTTTTATATAATGGTTTGCGAAACATTAATATGAATCCCGATCCAACAAAGCGTACCAATATTAATACTCTACTTGATTTTGTAAGTATTGGACAATTAAGCAATTCGACTTCAACGAGCAACATTCAAAATGATGATCCAGATAATATTTCTCCCGACCTTGATGCACTGTCATTGATTAATGAAATCTTTAAAATGTTAAGTATTGAATATTATAAGAATAAAAATACTCAAGATAGTAGTTTTAAAGTCAGATCTAAGACACCTGAATGGCAGGCGTTATATCGTTTTAAGGTAGCGATTGATTATATTCTTTTTGAAACATTTGGGCGTGAAACAGATATTGCTCAACGTGATGTGAGTCAAAGAAAAATTAATTTATATACAGGTGTTCGTTCGTTATTATGAGAGATCCAGGAAGGAACTAACATTTCGGCCATTCCGTTTTTAAGCTCTAAATTTTCAGGTATGCAAAGCTATTTTACAAAAGATATTGATCGTCGTCAATTTACTAATTATGCAGTAAGTGAATCTGGTTTTTGATTTGTCAAGTCATGAACTTACTTTGATGATAGTAATTATGGTCCTGAATCAATTACTTATTTAATTACTAGTTCTGGTTATAATGATAAAGAAAAGGGCAATTTAACTAGATTTAAATATAAGATTAGCGAGGCCGGACAAGCATATGAGATTTCTAAAAAAGAATATATCTTACTAACCTTAAAAGAAGGCGGTTATGGTAAATTCATGAAATTAAATAATAAGCGTTCGAATTCATCATGGTCTGGACTTGATAAAATTAATCCCGAAGATTTCTATTAGGAATTAGCTAAAAAAATAAAAATAGAGTAAAATAATTATGCACAGCCAACTGCTGCATAATTATTTTATGTAGAGGAAAATCCGCTCTAGCACTTGCTGCGATGCAAGTAGTGATCATGCTAGGCCAAATAAGCCTAGGCAGTTATTTAAATAATTGACGACTAGTGCAACAGAGACGAGCTTATTTAGTTAAGGTGCAACGATGTAAACTCCATGAGTTAGAAACCCAAATTTTGGTAGGGGAACCTGATTAATATAAATGAATAAAGATCGGGAAGCATATTATTTTAATATGTTTAGATAAATAGTTGGCGCTGTTAATTTACAGAACAAAAAGCGGTTTATCGTGCAAAAAGGCATTTTGTGCCTTTTTATTTTTTTATGCACAGCATTTTTAGGCGTTGATAAATTTAGTCTAATTTTAAGAACTATATAAAAATTAAATTTATAGAGATAAAAGCGAAAACTAAAGCCTTTTATCTTTTTTAACAAAAAATAAGTCACTAATTTTCATTATTTAGTGAATTGGGTATCTACATTATATTTTGGAATAAAATTAAATATATATGGATGTTAAAAAGGAACAATTATGAAAAGAATGAAATTATTATTACCTATACTAACTATAATGCCTTGTTACTGGAGATTATAATTTTGTAATAAATAATAAGAAAAGAGATAAATTAGAAAAAAATGTTTAATTATAATGGAGTTAAATATGATGGGAATGAAATGAATTTTTTACTAAAAGAAAAGGGGTATATTAAATAATGAGTAAAAAGAAGAAAATAATTATTGCTATTGTAACTATTTTGGTTATTGCTTACATTATATTTGTAATATTTGGTTTTGCTTCATCATTAGAAAGAAGATATACAGAATATAAATAATGGAAAATAAAGACAATTCTAAATCAAAATGAATAGCAATACTAACCATTTATACAATATTTGTAGTTTTATTTTTTATTATAACACTTCTATATACGCAGTATTTTTTGGATTATGAAGCCCGGCAATCTTATCCTCAAGTCATTAAACATGAGGAAGCAGTAGCAATATTTTGATATAGTGGATTTAGAGCCACAATTTTAGTTTTAGGGATAATATTAATCACATTTTCCGTTATCTTATATATTTGTTTTAAATCAAAAATAAAAACTATATCTAAAATGAACACTATAATAATTAATATATTATTTGCAATTAACATAATTTTATTATCGATATCAGTTATACTAGATGCAACCTTACTCAATGCAATTGATGTTCTTTTATGAAAACTAAAAAGCAATAAACCGACTGAATTCTTAAATCCAAAGCACAAAGCCATTTCGATAATTTATTATGAAAATCTAGAAGTATTAGAAGCATTTCTATTTCTATCATCATCATTATTTGTAATTTTATCGTTCTTTAAAATTTACTATTTCGCAAGCGTAATTCATAAAAATTTTTTATTAAAACAAAATTAGAATAGAGACTACAAAAATGATTTGAAATACACTAGAATAGGCAAAAATAAATATTATAACGTCATTTAAGTATACTTTTTGTTGTGTTATTAGCGAAATTTTAGATAAAAATTGGAGATGTATTTTATATAGCATATGGAATTTCATCTTTTTATAAAAAGGCATTTTTGTGTCTTTTTATTTTCTCTGTTTTTTCCCAATTTGATTGAAGAAATCATCTTCTTAGCATATTATGTTTATATGTGGAGGACGAATGAACGAAATACTATTATATTTTATATTTAAATACAAAGGTGATTGAAACGATGTTTATAAGGCAATAAAAAATAAGGAAGAAATTAAAGAAGAAGAATTTGATACATTTAAATTTAAAATTCATGAGAAAAATAAAAAATTTATAACTATTTTAGATGATGAATACCCTAAACAACTTTTAAATATAACTAAGCCACCATTTGTGTTATTTTATGAAGGAAATCTTAATATCTTAAAACAAAGCAATAGGCAACAATGCATCTACTTAACAGGATCATATGAAACAAAAAATATAATTGAATATATAGAAAAATACAAAAATGACAATGATAGCGTGTTTATTAATTTATATTGGACTGGATTAGAGCAAAAAATCCTAAAAACATTTTTGAAGCGTAATTTTAAGGTTATTATATTGCTTCCATGTGGAATTGAATATGCTAAAAACAATTTAAATTTAAAAGAATTTTTAAATGATAACTGTTTAATTATATCCGAATATCCTAGTGAATATCACATAACTAAAAATGCATTTTATAGTAGACAAAGAATTAACGCTTGTTTATGTCAAAAGATAATTTTGCTTTCTTCATTGGAAAAAAAATATAACGGAACAATTAATGAGTTTCTTGACCAAGGTAAAGATGTGCAATGCTTACTCTTTAGAGATCATTTAAGTGAAGATCAAAATATTGATTTAATTAATGAGGGGGCTACACTTATAAATGATAATAATCAAATTTGTTAGGACTTTTATATATCATAAAGATAATTAAAAACTAATTTTGTAATAAAATTTTTAATGTAATTAAAAATATGGAAATATATAAGAAAAAAATAAGAAAAAAGGAGATTTTATGACACCTCATATAAATGCTAAAGAAAATGCGTTTGCAAAGTTAGTTTTAATGCCTGGTGATCCCTTGAGAGCTAAGTATATAGCTGATAATTACTTAGAAAATGTTGAATTAGTTTCTAATGTAAGAAATGTCTTAATGTATACTGGTTTTTATCAAGGAAACAAAGTTTCTGTGTGCGCTTCCGGGATGGGTGTTCCATCAATCGGAATTTATGCATATGAACTATTTAAAGAATATGGTGTTGAAGCAATCGTTAGAATTGGTTCAGCAGGATCGTTTAAAGCAGAATTAAAAAATTATGAAATCGTTCTTGCATCATCTGCATATAGCGAAAGTACAGCTTTTAGAAGTTCAATTATTAAAGGGGATAAAAATAATATCGCAATACCAAGCCATGACTTGAATGAATTGATCTTAGATTATGCTAAAAAGTTGGGAATGGATGTTCATTTTGAAAGAATTTTAAGTGAAGATGCATTTTATACAGAAAAAACTATTAGCGAAAGAATTGAAACATCTGGTGGTGCGGTTTGTGCAGAAATGGAAGCATATGGTTTATTTACTGTTGCTGAAAGATTAAACAAAAAAGCTGCAACATTATTAACAATTTCTGATAATCTAGTTACAAATGAATTTACAACTAGTGAAGAAAGACAAAATTCATTTAATGGAATGATGAAAATTGCTCTTGCACTTGCTAAGGATTTTCAATAATGAGAATAATTGATATCATAAATAAGAAGGCTAATAGAGAAGAATTAACAAAGGAAGAATTAGAGTTCTTTGTTGAAAACTATGTTAATGGAAATATTCCTGATTACCAAGCTTCAGCCCTTCTTATGGCAATTCGTTTAAATTCATTAAATGAAACAGAAACATCGTATCTAACTAATGCAATGATAAATTCGGGTGACACAATTGATTGGTCATATTTAAATACAACTATTGTTGACAAGCACTCAACGGGCGGAGTTGGAGATAAGGTAAGTATTGTTTTATGTCCAATACTAGCGGCGCTTGGTCTTACAGTTGCTAAAATGTCTGGCCGTGGCCTAGGACACACTGGCGGAACATTGGATAAACTTGAATCAATTTCCGGATATACGATATCTCTAACGGACAATCAATTTAAGACTGTTGTTGAAAAACATCACATTGCAGTAGTGGGACAAAACGAGAGACTAGTTCCAGCAGATAAAAAGATTTATGCACTACGTGATGTTACAGGCACTGTGGAATCCATACCCTTAATTGCTTCATCAATTATGTCTAAAAAGCTAGCAACAGGTTCAAATTGTATACTTTTAGATGTTAAATGTGGTAATGGGGCATTTATGAAAAATATTGATCAAGCTGAAAAACTTGGTAAATTAATGATTGAAATAGGTAAAAAATTAAACAAAAAGATTGCAGTTGAAATTACAAATATGGAGAAACCTCTTGGCCGTGCTATTGGTAATAAAATTGAAATTCTCGAAGCAGTGGATACTTTAAAAGGTATGGGTCCTAAAGATTTTACCGAAATTATATATTCATCGGGTGCTACATTGCTTACTATTTCAAATAATGCTAAAGATGAGCAACATGCCAGAGCAATGATTAAAGAAGTTATCGCTAATGGTAAAGCATTGCAAAAATTCAATGAATGAATTAAAGCGCAAAACGGAAATGTTGATGAAGTTTATGAATCTAATTGATTTAATCCAACATATAAGTTTGAAATCATTTCACAAAATGAAGGATATCTAAAAATTAATTCAGCTATTGAATTTGGATTAGTGGCCATGAAGCTCGGCGCTGGAAGAAGCAAAAAAGAGGATAATATTGATTTTGATGCTGGTGTTTATTTAAATAAAACAACAAATGATTTTGTTAAAAAAGGTGATGTTTTATTTACTTTATATTCATCTAAACCAATCGATGAAAAGCTATCTAATGATTTAATAGATAAAATTGAGTTTGGTTCAAAACCTTTTGAAACTAAAGAAGTTCTAACTAAATTAATGTAATTAAAAAACAAAAAATAGGAGAAAAAAATGCTAAATAAGTTAATTGATCATACTTTCCTTGGTCAAGCAGGAACAACAAAAGATATAGATAAATTAATAGAAGAGGCTAAAAAATATGACTTTAAATCTGTTTGTATAGCGCCTTCTTATGTTAAATACGCAAAAGAACAATTAAAAAATACTGATGTCTTAATTTGCACAGTTATTGGTTTCCCATTAGGATATAACGTTGCAAGTGTTAAAGTTTTTGAAACAAAAATCGCTCTTGAACACGGTGCAGATGAAATTGATATGGTTATGAATGTTGGGCGTTTTAAAGACAAACAATATGAATATGTTCTTAATGAAATTAAAGCAATTAAAGAAGTTTGTGGTAATAAAGTTTTAAAAGTAATTATTGAAACAGCACTACTAACAAATGAAGAAATTGCTAAAGCAACTGAAATAGTATTACAATCAGGTGCTGATTTTATTAAAACGTCAACTGGTTTTTCATATAGAGGAGCAAGTTTTGAAGATATTAAAATTATGAAGGAAGTCGCTAAGGATAATTTATTAATTAAAGCATCTGGTGGAATCAAATCACAGGATGATGCATTAAAAATGGTTGAATTAGGCGCTAATAGACTAGGTACCTCAAAATCAGTTACAATTATCGAAGGTAAAGTAGATAATAGTTCAAATTACTAGTTAAAAATTTAACAAATAAGTAAGGACAAAATATGGTAAAAATTTTTCAACACCCTCTTATCAATGCTAAGTTGACAAAGATGAGAGACGAAAACACCACTCATAATGAGTTTAGGCAAAATCTTAATGAAATAGCATCTTTAATGGTTTATGAAATGTTAAGAGATTATCAAACTAAGCCGTTAGAGGTCAAAACACCAACTGGTTCAATTTTTCACGGCGAGCAATTGGATAAGGAGATTGTTATTATTCCTATATTGCGTGCTGGTCTTGGTATGGTTAATGGTATATTGGATTTAGTACCACAAGCTCGAGTTGGTCATATTGGAATGTATCGTATCGAGGAAACCACAAAAGTAGTTGAGTATTTTTTTAAAATTCCTAATGTTGAGAAAGATAGCTATGTAATTATTGTTGACCCAATGTTGGCAACAGGTTCATCGGCTTGCGATGCTATTAGTAGATTAAAAAAACAAGGTTTTATAAACATTAAACTTATATGTTTGGTTGGTGTTGAACAAGGGATTAACAAGGTTAATATTGAGCATCCTGATGTAGATATTTATTTAGCTTCAAAAGATGAAGAATTAAATGAAAATAACTATATTCTTCCTGGTTTAGGAGATGCTGGTGACCGTATTTTTGGAACAAAGAAATAGAAAGAGAGACTATGTGTCTCATTTTCTATTTTCTACCTTATTTTTAAAGAAAATAAATATTTAAATTTTGAAGAAAGGAAAAAAATGGCTTTTAATAAAGAATCAAATAATAGAAGATTTTTATTTGCTCTTGATCTTGATGGTACATTGTTAGCAGATTCTGGTGCTGGAACTATTCACCCTAAAACAGAAGAAGCAATCAAGAGAGCTATTAAGGAAGGACATATTGTATCTATCATAACTGGTAGACCATGAAGAAGCACAATGCCGGTTTATCAAAAACTTGGATTAAACGCTATTGTGGGTAATTATAATGGAGCTCATATACATAATCCTGCAGATCCATTCTTTATACCAACAATAACATATCTTGATTTGAATGAGGTTTTATACATTTTAGGTGATCAAAAAGTTAAAAAAGAAATTTCAAATTATGCTATTGAAGGGCCGGACTGAGTTCAATTAATGCATAGAGATCCGAACCTAGAGAAGGTCTTTGGTTTTAATCAAGCTACAAAATTCCGCGAATCAATAAATTTGGAAAAATTACCCTTAAAACCAACAGGAATAGTTTTTGATTGTCAACCTACAACTGATGTTCTTGATTTATTAACATATTTAAAAAGAAGATATGGAGATCTTGGCGAATTTTCATCTTGATCAAAAGGTGAAGGATTAAGCCCTGTTTTTGATATTACATCTATTGGAGTTGATAAAGGTAAGGTTATTTCTTTAATGATGAGATATTACAACATTGATATTGACGATACCATTGTAATGGGAGATTCATATAACGATCTGAGCATGTATGAAATCGGTAATGTGGGAGTTTGCCCTGCGAACGCTGAGCAAGCAATTAAGAAGGTTTCGACAGTTGTGATGCCTCAAACAAATAAAGAAGGAGCGGTTGGATACTTTATTGATGAATTTTTAGATAATCCAGATAAATATATTGAAATGGCTAAGAACCTAAAAAATGAATCAAAGAAGAATTTAAAAACTGTAAAAGCCGATAATTTTTATAATAAAGACGAAAAATAATATGATGACAAAAGATTCTGATTATATTGGCGTTGATGAAACGGGAGTATGCGATTATTTTGCTCCTATTGTTTCAGTTGCTTGTTTTATTCCGGAAGAAAATATTCAATTAATTAAAAATCTTGGCGTTAAGGATAGTAAAAAACTTAGTGATTCTAAGATAATGGGGATTGCTGAATACATTATCAAAAATAATGTTGTTTTGTTTAAAGATACAACAATGAGCCAGAAGGGTTATAATAACTTGATTAAGTTTGGAATTAATAATAATGCAGTTAAGACTCTTATTCATATGAATTCAATTGATAGATTGCAGAATATTGTAAAAAATAATAAAAAAGTTGTTATTGACCAATATACAACATTGAATAAGTTCAATGAGCATATAGCAAACCTTTATAATAAGAATCTTATCAAGAAGAATATTTTTGAGAGAATTAGTTTGGTACAAGAAACAAAAGCTGAGGATAAATTTTTATCCGTGGCTTGCGCTTCCATTTTAGCAAGATATATTCTTCTTAAAAAGATGGAAGCTCAAAAAGCTAATTATGATGGCTTTGATTTTATACTTGGAGCAAGCGATTTGGTTATTAAACAAGGAGTTAGTTTTGTGAAGAAATTTGGGATTTCTGAATTATATAACGTCGCAAAGTTTCAATTTAAAACAACAAAGAAAATTCTTGAAGAACTTGAAAAATAGCTGTGTTTTGTGTAACTTAACCATAAAATTTATATATTGAAAAAATCCCTATATTTTCTAGTAAAATAATTAGGTTAAAATATTTTAATTTTAAAAAATTATTAACAAAAGGGTGAGACTCCTTGGCCAAATATAAAGGCCCAAAAGTCCAAAAGGAGAACTATAATGTCAAAATATGAAATTATGATTCTAGTTAACCCTACATCAACAGAAGAAAGTGTTAAGGATTTAATATTCTCAGTATTAGATGAAAAAAACACAAAATTCGAAAGATTAGAGAGAACTGAATTAGCGTATCCAATTAACAAATTAACACGTGCAACATATTTCTTGATTTTAACAAGTGCACAACCTGAATTAATAAAAGAATTAACAAGAAAATTTAATATTGATAAGTCAATTATTAGATCATTAATTATTAATTTAAATTCAGAAAAAGGATTGAAGCCAAGAAAACAAAGAAGATTTACAAAAAGAAATTTTGAAAATAGAAGACCATTTGATAAAAATGAAAGCAAAGAAGCAACATCAAATGATAGAAGAAATGAACAAAGAAGACCATACATTAAAAAACAACAACCAGTGGCTAAATAGTAATTTTATTTTATTGGAGGCAAAAGTTATGAACAAAGTTATTTTAGTCGGAAGACTAGCTTCAAAGCCATATAAGGGGATTACTGCTTCAAGTGTTGAATATTCAAGGTTTACAATTGTTGTAACTAGAACATATTCGACGCCTAACTCTGAACCTGTTGCGGATTTTATTCCATGCGTAGCGTGAAGAAGCAATGCATCATTTATTAACAAATTTTTAGATAAAGGGTCGTTGATGCTAGTTGAGGGAACTTTCCAATCAACAAGAACAACTGATCAAAATGGGCAATTAATTAATAATTATGTTGTTAGTGCTGATAAAATACAATCTCTTGAATCGCGAGAAGTTACTGAGGCTAGAAGAAAAAATAATTTTAAAGAGTTTAGCATTTCCAATGAAGAAAATAACAAGGTTCCAACTAGTGAACAAGCATCTACGGAACATACAAGTGATGTTGATGATGCCATAGATGGTTTGAGTTGAGACTTTTAAATAAAGGAGAAAAAAATGGCGAGAATTGTTCGTAAGAAATTATTCGTTCGTAAACGTCCATGTCAATTTTGTTCAAATAAATTACCTGTTGCTTATGTTGATTATAAAAATGAAGAACTATTATCAAAATTAGTAAATCTACAAGGAAGAATTATATCTTCAAGAATAACTGGAACATGTGCTAAGCACCAAAGAGCGGTAGCATTGGCAATCAAAAGAGCAAGATTAGTTGCTATTTTGCCTTATATTGGTCCAGTTAAAAAAGAATTTGTTAAGAAGGAAGCAACCCCAAAACCAGTGGTTGATACTACAACACAGGAAACAAAATAAATTTATTTTATAAATAAGTGCACACGAAAGTGTGCGCTTTTTTATTGGTAAAATTGAATGAGAGTTGCTTTTAAAACACCATCATAGAATATTCTTATAGTTTTTTAATTTCAATTATAATTAGTAATATGAAATTAAACCTATCTAATCAGTTGCGCCCTAATAATTTAGATGATTTTGTTTGTTCAAAAATTAAAAGAAACCTTTTCAATTCTATAATCAAAAATAAAGACCTTTCTTCATTTATTTTTTATGGTAAACCAGGTTGTGGTAAAACTACAATAGCTTCAATTCTTGCTAATCAAATGAATGTTAATTATGATTTTTTTAATGCTGCTATTGATAAGAAGGATGATTTACTTACAAAAATCAAAAATAATGACATTTTAATAATTGATGAGCTGCATAGATTAAATAAAGATAAACAAGATATTTTGTTGCCTTACTTAGAAGACGGTTTTATTACCATTTATGCCACAACTACTGAAAATCCTTATTTTAAAATACAACCAGCATTGCGTTCAAGAACTCATATTATTGAAATGGATTTTCCAACGCAACAAGATATTAAAAAAAGACTACAACAGATATCTATACAAATGCAATTCGACTGATTAAAAAATGTTGAAATACAAGATTTTATTGCCACACAGGCTAACGGCGATTTTCGAGGAGCCATAAATATTGTTGATCTTATAAGTAAACTTAGCACAAGTGATAATATTACATTGGGAAAAATTAAAGAGTTGGTCCCCTCAATAAATTTTGCAAGTGATAATAATGCCGATAATCATTATGATTTGCTAAGTGCTTTTCATAAGTCATTGCGAGGTTCCGATCCTGATGCTGCTTTGTATTGAGGGCTATTAATTTTAAAAACTGGAGACACTAGCGATTTATTTCGTCGAATGTTATGCGCTGCTTATGAAGATGTTGGGTTAGCAAATCCAATGGTAGGCCCACAAACGCTAGCAGCAATTGAAAGTTTCGAGCGATTAGGATTACCAGAAGGTTATTTGCCGATTGGTTTTGCGATTCTTAATATTTCTTTGAGCCCCAAATCAAACTCAGGATATCTTGCTATACAACAAACTAAAAAAATATTGGAACGTAATTTAATTTATCAGCCTCCTTACTATCTTAAGGAATTTAATTTGTCTGCAAGTTTTAAAAAAGAGAAATATAAGTATCCTCATGATTATCCTTATCATTGAGTCCAGCAACAGTATCTGCCTAATGAATTGATAAATTTAAAGACATATGAATATCAAGGCCAAGGTTGAGAAAAGAAAGTTAAACAATACTGAGAAATAGTTAAAAAAAAGGAGAACAATAATGTTTAATTTGGATAAAATCAATAATTTAGAAGACTTAAAAAATATTAAAAATCAATTTAATAATTCTCCTGAATTAAAACAATTAATGGAGCAATTAAAAACAGCCTCTAAGGAATTAAAACCAGAAATAGGTAAAAAAATTCAAGAATTAAAAAAACGAGCAGAAGACTTTTTTGATATAGCAAAGGATAAACTTAATAATTTAGAAATCCAAAAACAACTAGAAAAAGATTTTGTGGATTATGCCACTCCTGTTGAAAATGAAGGTTCAATTCATCCCGTTAATCTTGTTTCTCAAAAATTTAGAGAGTGGCTTTTATTTAATGGTTATATTGAGCTAAGTTATTCTGAAATTGAAAATGATAGATATAATTTTGAGAATTTAAACATTCCTGCATCACACCCAGCGCGAGAAATGCAGGACTCCTTATATTTAAATAATAATGAGCTTTTAAGAACACATAATACAGGAATAAGCGCTCGTGCACTTGAGAAATTTGCTAATAAGGAATTTTCACAGTTCGCCATTGGTAAGGTTTATAGAAATGATGAAGAAGATAAAACACATACTCACCAATTTACACAACTTGATTTAGTGAGCGTGGGTAATGTTTCCTTTGCGTCATTAATGTATACATTGAAAGAAATGCTTTCTTATGTACTTGAGGAAGACATAAAAATTAGGCTTCGTCCATCATATTTTCCATTTACAGAACCTAGTGTTGAGGTTGATATTTTTTTCAAAAATAGATGAATTGAGGTTTTGGGAGCAGGCCTGTTAAATGATAAAGTTTTAAAATCTGCTGGTTATACTAATATGATGAACGGGTTTGCAGCTGGCATTGGAATTGAGAGAATTACAATGATTAAATATGGTATTGAAGACATTCGAGAGTTATATACCAATGATAAAAGATTTTTAAATCAATTTAAATAGAGGTTTAAGGAGTTAAGAATATGATTTTTTCATTTAAAACATTATGTAGACTAGCTAATTTACAAACTCATACTATCGAGGATGTTGTTGAAGCAATAAATTCAATTGGTTTTGAAGTGGAACAATATTATAAATTCAGTGATGTTGAAGGTATAAAAATATGTCATGTTACAAATACATACAAGAATCCTCAAGCCGATCGTTTAACAGTGTGCGAGGTTGAATATAGTGACGGACATAAAGCTATTATTCAAACAACTGCAACCAATATGAAAAAAGGTCAGTATGTTCTTTCCTTTGTTCCTGGTTCAAGAAGTAAAGAAATTATCTTTGCTCCAAGAAAAATGAAAGGCATTACTTCGGAAGGTATGTTTGTGAGTTTGGATGAATTGGGTTTTAATTCGAATGTAATTCCAGAGGAATTTGGCAATCAAATATTTCAATTAGATAAAATAGATTTAAATATCGACCCAATAACCTATTTTGATTTAGATGATTATATGATTGAAGTTTCAATTCTTTCTAACCGTGCTGATGCGCAATGTTATCTTGTTATGGCTAGAGAATTAGCGGCATTTTTTGATACCGAGATAAAATGACCAAAAAAGGCAAACCCTAACTTGATTTCTTCATTTGAGGTCAAAAAGTTAAATGATACTCATTCTTTTTCATTGGTTGAAGCGTCTAATAGCAATTTAAGATGTTCATTACAAGAACAAATGCTATTATGAAGACATAACATTAAAACATTTAATAATGCTGTAGACCTTACCAACTTAGTGCTTTTATTTGCCGGCGTCCCATGTCATATTTATAATAAAGAAGACCTGCAATCAAATGTGTTTAATGTTGATTATTATAGCGGTAAGCTAAATATTTTAGGTAATAAAGAAGTTGAATTAAAAAATGCACTTTGTGTATTTAATAATGAAACGCCTATATCTATTGCTGCTACTATAGGTTTAGAACAATATCAATTTAAGAAAGAATCTCAAAAAGTTATATTTGAACTTGCTTCGTTTAATATTATGAGTGTTAGAAAAAATGCTAAGCAAATCAAATTAAATACAAATTCATCAATGCGTGCAAGCCGTGAGATATCGGATGGCTCTTTGATTTTGGCTTATAATTTTTTAGCTCAATATTTAACTGATTACTCGCATCAAATCAATGTTCCCAAAACCCACAAGAAGAGCATCTTAATAGATAAATCATATTTGAATAAATGCGCAGGGTTTTCAATTAATAAAACTAAAAAGTTTAATGAGGTAATGAAGAAAATATCTAAACTTGATTTTAAATTTAAAAATGATGAATCAGTTGTTGTTTTTCCAACTTATCGCTATGATTTAAATACTTTGCAAGATTTCGTTGAGGAGGTCTTTAGATTTTATGGTTATGATAATTTTCCACTAAAACAACCTAAAATAACAAGATTAAATTATGATATTAACAACGTTTATGAATACTATAGAACATTAGCAAATAAAAATTATTCAAATGTTAGAACATATACACTAATAAAACCTGAGGACAACATTTTCGATCCTTTTAATATCAGAGAAATTTTGAATGCAGTGGATGCAAAAAATTATGATCACTCGCAGGTTCGTCTATCATTTATTCATAGTTTGAATGAGGTGGCTATTCATAATGAGAAACAAGGTTTTAAAAAAGGGTCTTATTTTGATATCGGAATGATCGGGCGCAAAATGAATATTTTGGGTCTTTGTTCAAATATTAAATCATTTGCTGAAATTAAACAAGATGTTATGTCATTGACTAATAAACAATTAGAGTTTAAAAAAACACATAGCACAATTTTTCATCCCAACGCATCATGTGTTATTTATCTAGGGTCAGAAATGATTGGATATATAGCTAAAATTCATCCCCAAATTATTAACTCAGATTATATTTTTGCAGAAATAATGCTTGATAAATTATTAAATGATTCTAATACTTTTATTAATTATCGACATGAACCTATAAAAACAAGGGATATTACTTTTGAACTAAATAAACACGAAACTGTTGAAAAAATCATTGAAAAAATTAAGTCAATAAAGGGCATTTATTCATACAAAATTATTGATACTTTTTATAAAAATAATGATACTAAAAATGTTACATTTTCCTTTTTAATTGAGGATTGAGCAATTAAAAAACTTGAGCAAGTTTTTGCTGTTTCTAAATAATTCAAATTTATATTTTTTTCATCTGTTTTCGCTATTTTTTCCTAAAATACCCTACTTTAAAAGCGAGTATTGCAAAATATTAGTGGAGGCAAAAATATGAATGAAACAAACATAAAAAAGGTTGTTAATATTGATCAAATTTTGAAGGAAATTGAAAAAGAATTTGGTAAGGAATCAATTATGTTATTAGGAGAAGAACCTAACATAATTCCAGAAACTTTTAGTTCCGGTTCTTTAAACATTGATAATATTCTCGGAATTGGTGGATGACCAAGAGGCAGAGTTGTTGAGATATTTGGTCCTGAAAGCAGTGGAAAAACTACATTAGCATTACATGCAATTGCCGAAATTCATAAGAATGGCGGCATTGCTGCTTTTATTGATGCTGAACATTCTATTGACCCAATATATGCTAAAAACCTTGGCGTCGATATTAAAAATTTAATTCTAGCTCAACCAAATTCCGGTGAAGAGGCATTAGAAATAGCTGACAGATTAGCCAAAACCGGTGCAGTCGATTTGATTGTTATTGATTCAGTGGCTGCATTAGTTCCGGAAGTTGAACTAAATGGCGAAATGCGAGACCAAACAATTGGTGCTCAAGCTCGATTAATGTCGAAAGCATTAAGAAAAATTACCGGTACATTATCTAAAAATAAAACAACGATTATATTTCTTAATCAAATAAGGGAAAAAATTGGAGTGTTGTTTGGGAATCCAGAAACTACAACTGGCGGTAAGGCGCTTAAGTTCTATTCCTCGATTAGGCTTGAGGTAAGAAAGTCACAAAATATAACCAGCAACGGTGATATAACAGGGAATCAAATTAAATGTAAGGTTGTTAAGAATAAATTAGCCCCACCATACAAAAGTGCACAAATTGAAATTGTATTTTCAAAAGGTGTATCAAGGGTTAATGAGATTATTCAATTAGCAGAGGAATTTATGATTATTTCTCGTAAAGGTTCATGATATAACTATAATGGCCAAAATATTGCCCAAGGTCAAATTAATTTATCGCTATTGTTACAAACAAATAATGAACTTTATAGTGAAATTTATAATCAGGTCATTGAAAAATTAAACAATGTCTAATGTTTATTAAAAATGTGTTTACTTATAAAGACTTGTTTAACCTAAAAAACGTTAAATTATATATAATTTAAAACTATGAAAAAAGAGAATATAAACATTTTATTTCTTGGCGATATATTTGGAAACCCAGGTATTGATTTTGTTATAAAGAATTTAGACAAAATTATTAAAGACGAGAATATAGACTTTGTAATAGCACAATCTGAAAATGTTTCTGGTAGAAAGGGCTTTATTCCTGAACATTACTTTCAATTAAAAAATGCGGGGGTGAATGCCTTTACATTGGGTAACCACGTTTGAGCTAAACATGAAATAATGGATATAATTGATAATAATGATTTAATTAGACCTGTTAACATAGATCAAGGCTATCCAGGGTCAGGTGTTAGACTATTTGATGTTAAAGGGAATAAAATTGCTGTTATATCATTTATGGGGATAACTTTTAATCCCCTATTGCAACCTTGGAAACAAGAGGTTGCAAATAACTTTTTTGATAAGTTTGATGAGGTATACAGCTTATATAAAGCTGATTATTATATAGTTGATTTTCATGCTGAAACAACATCAGAGAAATCTGTTTTTGGTTTGTATGTTGATGGAAAAGCTGATGCACTTATCGGTACCCATACACATATTCAAACAAATGATGCTAAGATTCTCCCACATGGAACATATTATTTAACTGACGCCGGAATGTGCGGCCCAAGGGATTGCGCTATTGGTTCTAATTTTGAAGAAGTTTATCAAAAAATGAGATATGATGCAAGATTGCCATTTAAAGTATCAAACAATAAGTGTCAGTTTAATGGTGTAGTTTTTACGCTAACTAAAAATAAAGATAAAAAAATGATTAAATTAATAAATTTCTTGGAGAAGTAATGAAAGAAAAAAAACAAATAAGCATGAAAGGCAATTTTCTAGTTAAAAAGTATAATTATCGAAAAAACATCATTTTTTATCTTTATCAATCAGAACTATTTAGTGTGCATTTAGATACGAGCGTTATTGTTAATAATCCTCTAAATGAAATAAATCCTTGTGAAATACAAGCGTTGCAAATAATAGAGTCAAAATATGAAACCTTAAAAAAAATTATTGAGAAGTTTATACTAGAAACATGGGAGTGGGAGCGAATTAGCCCATTAATTAGAGCAATATTAATATTTGGCGTTTATGAACTAACTTACAATGATAGTAGCGTAGTGATATATGAATTGGTTAATATTACTAAGCTTTTTTCACCTGGCAATGATTATAAATTTGTTAATAAAATTCTCGATAAAATTTCTAAACAAATAATTAATAAATAATATGAAAAAAACCTTGAAACAGTTAATAAAGGAAAAATTTTTATTGGATGAAAAAACCATCGATTCTTTAGCAATGCAAGGAAGGATAATTGTAAATAATGAAAAAGTTTTTTACCCAACATTAAGATTTAGTGATGATTGTGTTATTACCATTAAACAAAAAAAGGATAATTATGTTTCACGTGGCGCATACAAATTGAAAGAAGCAATTAAGGAATATGGTATTAACGTGGAGGATAAAGTTTGTTTAGATATTGGCTCTTCAACAGGCGGATTTGTTCAGGTATTATTAGAAAATAAAGCAAGAAAGGTTTATGCTCTTGATTCGGGCACAAACCAATTAGCTTTTTCTTTAAGAATGAATGATAAGGTCGTTGTATATGAAAAGACAAACCTTAAGGTAATAAATAATAATTTATTCGGTGAGGATATAAACTTAGTGACTTGCGATGTTTCTTTCATAAGTTTAAAATATGTTTTTGAGGTTTGCAATAGGACCTTTGGTAATGGTGTTTTATTAGTTGCTTTAATTAAACCTCAATTTGAAGCAAGCAGCAAATATGTTGAACCTGGTGGATATGTTCCTAAACAACATCATGAATATATAATTAATAAAGTGATTAATATAGCTAGGGAAAATAATTTTATATTACTAAAGCCTATTATTGAGAGCCCAATCCGTGGGGAGAAGTCAAAAAATATTGAATATCTTTCTTTTTTTGTTAAACAGGAGAAAAAAAATGACTAATGAACAAAGAGAAAAAATTTTTCCTATGTTTAAAAATAATCCTAATATTATCTATTTAGATAACGCTGCCTTAACATTTAAGCCTAATGTAGTGATAAAAAAAGGGATGGAATTTTATGAAAAGTATTCAATTTCAACTCGTACTGCTGATTCGAAACTAGGAATAAAATTAAACAGTGATCTACAAAGAATTAGACGTGATGTTGCTATGTTTATTAATGCTGATCCTGAAGAGATAATTTTTACTTCGGGTACAACTGAAAGTTTAAATTTGGTGGCGCAGATGCTTTCAAAGGTTGTAGAGAGTGGTGAAATATTATTTACTTATTTTAACCATTCTTCTGCAATTGTTCCCTTTCTTGAAAATTTTAGCATTAAAAATATAAGATTTAGATATTGTTTTGACGGTGAGGACATTATAAAATCTATTAATAAAAATACACGAATTATTGTTTTACCTCAATTAACAAATAATTTTCAAATAAATCTTGATATTAAGAAAATATACTCACTTTGTAGAGAAAAAAACATTATTTTAATAAACGATGCAGCCCAAGCTATTGTACATAGTAGCGTTGATTTTCGCTATTGTGATGTTATTGCATTTTCTGGCAATAAATTATATGGTCCAACTGGGACTGGAATATTAGCTATAAAAAATAATATTTTAAAAAATCTTCGACCTTCAAAATGGGGTGGTGGCCAGGTGCAAAATATTTTAGAATCAAATAATTGAGTAATGAGAAATTCATCTTCTAAGTGAGAACCCGGCACACCAAATTTTGCTGGCATTATCCAATTAGGAAGGGCAATTGAGTTTTTTAAAAGTTTTAATGCTACAGAATTATTTAAATATGAGAAAGAAATTGCGATATATGCCTATGAGAAATTGCAAACTTTGCCTAATGTTTTAATCGATTCTAAAAAAGGCGATACGATAATTTTGTTTAATATTAGAGGCGTTCCGGCCCAGGATGTCGCATCATATCTAGGGAACAGAAATATTTATGTGAGATCTGGTGCTTTTTGCGCTTATAAATTTAAAGATACAAACAAATATTGTAGTTCATATGTAAGAATATCGTTAGCAATGTATAACAATAAAGGGGATATTGATAAATTAATTAAGGAATTAAAAAATGGGGGTAATTTTATTGAAATCATTTAGTACCCAAGAAAAACAACAAATAATATTTAATTCTTATTCTGAACCAAAGCACAGTTTATCTATTCCAAGAGGAAATGGTATAAAAGAACATTCAAGAGTTTGCGTTGATGATATAGAGCTAAATTTACTATTTGAAAATGATAAATTAATTGATGCAAAGTATTATGCAACCGGATGCGCTATCTTTATTTCGAGCGTGGAATTGATGATTGATCAAGTTTTAAATAAAGATAAGAGCGAAATTTTATGTATTCTGGAAGAGTACTTTAAATTAATTAACAGAGAAGAACAAATAGATATAAATATTGATTTAGGTAAATTGTTGGTATTTGAAAATGTTAAGGTTCATCTTAATCGTTTAGAATGTGCCTCAATAGTTTATCGCGCTTTTAAAAAAGGATTAAATGGCTAAGGTTATATTTCATATTGATATGGATGCATTCTTTGTAAGTTGCGAGAGATCAAAGAATGAAAATTTAAAAAACAAACCAGTGGTAATTGCTTTGAATTCAAGAAGAGCAATCATTTCTGCTATGTCTTATGAAGTAAAAAAACAAGGCTTTAAAAGTGGAGATCCCCTTTTTAAAGTAAGAGATAAGATTAAGGATTTAATTGTTATTTCACCTCATTATCAACTTTATTCTTTAATGTCTAAAAAAATTTTTAATTTTATAAAAACAAACTACTCTAATATGTTGGAAGTTTATTCGATTGATGAATGTTACTTAGATGTTACTAATAATATTAAAAAGAATGGCAATGCGATAGATTTTGCTAGAAAAATACAAAATGATATCCTTAATGTATTTGACATTCCCTGCTCAATAGGTATTTCTTATACAAAATTTTTAGCAAAAATGTCTACAAACAAGGCAAAACCATTTGGTATTTTGGAAACAAAAAAGGAAGATATTAAAAAACATTTTTATGATTTAGGTGTTGAAAAAATTTTTGGTATTGGTAAAGCTAATTCAAAAAAAATAATTAGTTATAACATTAAGACTTGAGCAGATTTAGTAAATTGTGATAATGATATTTTTTTAAGAAGCGTTTTTGGCAAAAATTATTTTAAACTTGTTGAAAATTTAAAGGGAATTAATACAGGGATTGATCATATATTTTATAGCGATGCTAAAAGTATAAGTAATAGCAAAACATTTATTACTGACGACTCTAGTGATAGACTTTTTTTGCTTAATGAATTAAAGAAAATTACTCAAAATGTATGTCTTAGAGCGAGTGACGCAAATTTAGAGGCTAAACAAGTTTCTGTTATGCTAAGACGCCAAAATAAGATATGGATTTCAAAAAACAAAAGCATTTCAACTTGAACTAGCAACTTTGATTTGATATGAAAAAATGTTGAATTGATTTTTGATTCTTTGTGAGATGAAGAGCCACTTCGTGGTTTGGGGGTAAGTATTGGTAATTTAAGGACAATTTTTAATTCTGATTCTTCATTTGATATACTTTCTAGCGATTCAAAAAATATGGTTGAAAAAATAATTAATGAACAAAATTTTATAAATGGTAATAATTTATTAAAAACTTTATATCAATATAGTATGGAAAAAAATATCAATACAGACAATATAAAATTTCTAAGAAAGAATTCAAAGACAAAAAACAAGAGAATTAGTTTGGAGGATTAAATGAAAATAGGAATATATGGTGGTAGTTTTAATCCGATTCATAAAGGCCATATTAGCTTAGCAAAATTCGCAATAAATGAGCTTTCATTAGATAGGTTATATTTTGTGCCCACTAATAAAAACCCCTTTAAGAATAGTAGTGAGTATGTTGCTAATAACCATCGCATTGATATGATCAATATGGTCTTGGAAGATAAAATGTTTTTGTCTGAGTTTGAAACCAATAGAAAAGGTAATTCATACACAATTGATACAATAAATTATTTTAGAAGCAAATTCCCTAATGATGAACTTTATTTATTTATTGGCACTGATAATGTACCCATGTTAAATAAATGAAAAAAAATTGATGAGATTGCTAATAAAGTAAAAATTTGTGCATTTAACCGCGGTAATAAGTTTTCAAAAGTTAATGCGAAGAAATTTAATGTAAGAATTTTGAACAATACTATTTATAATTTTTCTTCAACAAAATATAGAAAAGGTGATTTTTCGCAAGTAGAAGATAGAGTACAAAAATACATCGGTGAAAATTTTTTATATTTTGAGGAAATTGCTAAAAATCTAATCTTTGATATTAAAGATAAAGAAAAGCAATTTAGATATTTTCACTTAAAATGGACGGCAGAATTTGCTATAAAGCTTGCAAAATTAAATAATTATAAAATAAAAAATGCTTACCAAGCGGGTTATGCTCATGATATAACCAAGAATTGGAATGAACAAGATGCATATGATTTTTTGGAAAAATACGGATTTAGTCGAACAAATTTGGAGCCATATAAATTGCATCAAACCACAGCTTTTTTTTGGTTAAGAGATGTTTATAAATATAATAATCCGGAAGTCCTCTCAGCAATTAAAAAGCATACTTCATTAGATATAGAATTATCGTTGCTTGATAAGATTCTTTATGTTGCTGATAAGATAAGTCAGGGTCGTAGATGAGAAGGAATAGAAAAAATAAGACAACTAAGCTTTCAAAATTTTGATAAAGCATTTTCATATATTGTTTCAAGGTGTGCAAAATATGAATCTGATGTTAGAGGCCATTGCTTCAGCGAGGAGCAAAAAGAAATATATAAAAAATGAGGCGAAAATTAAAACCTCATTTTTTTATATATCCAAGGTTTTTAGAGATAACAAATCAATTAGCAATAATTCGCTAATCAATGAAATTTAATAATAAAAATAAAAATTAGCACTCATTTTATTAAAGTGCTAAAAAATATGGTACAATTATTTTATAAATTATTGAAAGATGATTTAAATATGTAAAAAATCTTAATCTTAAATTTAAAAAAGGAGATAAAGAATATGACAAAAGAAGTTATTTTAGGAATTGACCTTGGTACAACTAACTCTGTGGTTTCGATTGTTGAAAATGGAACTCCTAAGGTTTTAGAAAATCCAAATGGTAAGAGAACTACCCCATCTGTTGTTGCCTTTAAAAACGGCGAAACAATAATTGGTGAGAGTGCAAAAAGACAATTAGAGACAAATCCAGATAGTATTGCCTCAATTAAAAGATTAATGGGTGGTTCAAAAACTGTTAAAGCAAATCAAAAAGATTATAAACCTGAGGAAATTAGTGCCTTAATTCTTTCATATATGAAAGAATATGCGCAAAAGAAAATTGGGAGCGCAGTTAAAAAAGCAGTTATTACAGTTCCAGCGTATTTTGATAATGCGCAACGTGAAGCAACTAAAAATGCCGGTATTATTGCAGGTCTAGATGTTGTTAGAATTATCAATGAACCAACTGCAGCAGCATTAGCATTTGGGTTAGATAAGTCAAAAGATGAAAATCACAAAATATTAGTATTTGACCTTGGGGGTGGTACTTTTGACGTTTCTATTCTTGAAATGGAAAATGGAACATTTGAAGTGTTATCAACCTCTGGCGATAATCATTTAGGTGGTGACGATTGAGACCACAAAATTGTTGATTGACTAATTAAGGAAATAAGCAATAAGTATAAATATGATGCTAGAAATGATAAGATGGCAATGGCTAGATTGAAAGAAGAAGCAGAAAGAGCAAAAATTTCACTTTCAGAATCATTGGTTGCAAACATTTCACTTCCATTTTTAGCTATGAATGAAAATGGTCCAATTAATGTTGAATTAGAGCTAAAAAGATCAGAATTTGAGGCAATGACTTCGGACTTATTAGAAAAAACTAAAAAGCCATTGCTTGATGCATTAAATGAAGCAAAATTAAATTGAAATGATATTACCGAAGTTTTATTGGTCGGTGGTTCAACAAGAATGCCAGCTGTTCAAAAAATAGTTTCTGATATTACTGGCAAAAAACCAAATAATTCAATTAATCCTGATGAGGTAGTTAGTGTTGGCGCCGCTATTCAGGGTGCAGTTCTTGCTGGCGATATTCAAGATGTTCTATTGCTTGATGTTACTCCGTTGACCCTAGGTATTGTTGTTGAGGGAGATATTGTCGCACCCTTAATCCCAAGAAATACTACTATTCCTGTAACAAGAAGTCAAATCTTTTCAACTGCCGCAGATAATCAAACCTCTGTATCAATTGTTGTTACACAAGGTGAAAGACAAATGGCACAAGATAATTAATTATTAGGAAGATTTGATCTTAGCGGAATAAGCCCTGCACCAAGAGGAGTGCCACAAATTGAAGTAAGTTTTTCAATTGATGTTAATGGTATTACCAAGGTTACAGCCAAAGATAAAAAGACAAATCAAGAACAAAGCATTACTATTCAAAATACATCTTCATTATCGAAGGAAGATGTTGAAAAAATGGTGCAAGAAGCCGAACTTAATAGAGAAGCTGATCAGAAAAAACGTCGCGAAATTGAATTGACTGTTAGAGCAGAACAATTAATTCATCAAATTGACAAAACTCTTGAATCAGAAGAAGCTAAAAAAATAGAGGAATCACAACTTTCTGAAATTAAAAAGGTTAAGGAAGATATCCAAAAAGAATTGAATGATAAAAATTATGATGAATTAGAAAAGAAAATAAATGATTTTGAACAAAAAATGTCTCAAGCTATGGAGTTCATAAAGAAACAACAACAGCAACAACAACAAAATACGACCCCACAAACAGATGAGAATAATACTGAAATGAACTAATTTATAATATATTAAAAACCACTTATTAGTGGTTTTTATTTCACATTTTTGTTTAAAAAATTGCATTAAAAATATAATTATAATTATAAAAAATATGTATTATTACTAATTTAATATATAATTATATATTATAAATTTGAAAGGTCTAAAAAATGAAAACTTCAGCATTTAAATATTCGAAATTTGCATTTAATACTGTTTTTAAGAAGAAAAGTTCGATTATCATTCCTGCTATAACTTTAATTTTTTCATTTATAGTTGGTTTTGTATTTAAATTTGTGATTAGCGAAAAATATTTGACGCTTGCTTCATATCTTTATATTTTTTCTGTTCTTATAGTAACTGTATTATTTGCATCTATTAAGGCGCTAAATATTTTTAAAGATTTCGAACAGGAAGGATTAGAGCTTGTTAGCATTGCTAAACCGATCTCAAGAAAAGGGCTGGTTTTAGGCAAATTACTATCATTAATATACTTCGGTTTATTATGATCAACAGTTCTTTTTATTTCTTCATTATTGTCAACATACGCATTATATTCAGGAGCAAATCTGTTTTTATATTCGCTATTATTTTTTGTTATCTCCTTAGCATCTTACTTAATGATTGCTTTAATTACAGCGCTAATAGGATATAAACTAAGCCAAAAAATTGCTATTACATTGCCTTTGGTGTTTTTTATTCCATTAGCTCTTGGTGGTTCTTTATTGTCAGCTAACGCAACAACAAATGTTAATAACGCTGCTTACTTTATTAATAAGAAATATCCATATCACTTCTCTGGCAATGAAGCAAATGTTGAACCATATTTTATAAACAATAATAAGGATGAGTTGTTAATTATTCCCAACGGATCTCAAAATAAGCAATTTTCAAACGAGCAAGTCTCATATCTTAGAGAGGTAATGAAACTTGCTAATAATTCATCGAGTGAGTGGCAATTTTATTCATGATTATCTATTCCGTATCAATTACTAGATATTTTTAATACTAAAAACCAAAATGTTTTTGAGTCAATTAGCAAAACTAAATACTCAAATCAAGATAATTATATTTATTATAACAATCTAGATAGCATTTTGTATAAATATAAGTTAGATGAAAATCCTAAATTGCCTAAATTTACGGTTACATCCAAAGAAGGTAATATTGAAAAGTATATTGTTCCAGGGTTGTTAAAATCTAATTCAGTTATACCTAATACTATTAATACTGATATTATTTATGCGAGAGAGGGAGCATCTAGCGTTAATATTTCATTCCCTGAGGATAACTCGCAATTTTCTGCTGAAAACAATATTGTAGGGAGATTAAAATGACAATATGTTTATGAAGCATTAAATGATAAAATTTTTAACAATATAGCTAAAAGATTTGTTGATGATTTTATAAAGAATAAAACATCTGAAAATGTTATTGATTTGCATAATGAATTAACAAAAGGTATTTCTACTTTTATAAATAATTTAGAAAGTCCAATTAATCAATATTTGAATTCAAATGTTACAATATTCAACGAAAATGCTGTTAAAGAAAAGAAATTGCAATCAGAAATAGAGAGAAAAATATATTTAGGCGTTGCATTACTAAACTATATATATTTTAATTACCAAAATAATAAAATTTTTGAAGCAGTTATAAAAAATCCAAAAAGTTCAAGTGCATATGGCGATAATCAAATTGAATTAAAAATAGCTGGTTTCAATTATTACATCGGAGGATATGCAGGGTTTGAAAAGAGACTTTTTGTTAAGAATGAAAAAGTTTTAATTAGATACGAGTTAACAACAAGTCCTACAAACTATCTTTTCCAATCTGCGGACAAAGTGTTTGCTATAAATCGTGAAAAACAAATTGTTAATAAAAATGTTTACTTTATTTTATGAGCAATTTTGATTGGTGTATTATTTGCTTCAGTTTTTGCTTTATACAAGAGAAAGGATTACAAGTAATTATGGAAAATATTCTAGAAATCATTAATCTAAAAAAAATCTTTCCAAAAACTGATCGCGGAATTAAATCAATTAATTTTGCTATAAAGCACGGTGCATTTCATGCCTTTATCGGAGAAAACGGTGCCGGTAAAACAACAACAATAAAAACAATTATTGGTGCATATGCAAATTATGAGGGTGATATTTTAATAAATAATATTAATATTAAAAAAGCAGAAGCGCGTTCAATTATTGGATATGTTCCAGAAGTTGCTGAATTTCCGAAAGAATTAACCGTTTTTGATTATCTTTACAATCTTTCAATACTATCGAATATCAAAAAAACTGATGCTATTAATGAAATTAAAAACTACCTTAAATTTTTTAATATAGAACAGTTATTGTATGAAAGACCTTATACATTTTCTTCTGGACAAAAAAAGAAGATTTTATTAATTCAAGCACTATTGCATAAGCCCAAACTATTAATTCTCGATGAACCAGCAGCTAATTTGGACCCGACAGCTAGATTTGAACTTTTTTCATTGTTAAAAGATATTAATGAAAATGAAAAAATTACAATTTTAATTAGTTCCCATGTTTTGGCTGAAATCGATAAATATGTTAACTCTGTAACCCTAATACATAATGGCAATATCTTATATACCGGAATTAAAAAAGAACCATTAGAAAAACTATTTTATGAAAAAGTTATATCTAACTAGCTTGGTTTTGCCGATATTACCGCTTTGTGCTATTAGTTGTGCTAACATAAAAAATATTAAAGATACTTCTATCGATTTTCCTAAAAAACAAAGAAAAGAATATTATAGAAATGAATCAATTAGTTTATTGCTTGATTTCTTTGCTAAAAATAATCTTAATGAAAAAAATATTTACATTTTTCAACAAGAAAATAAATCAGATTCTAAATTTAACGAATTAAAATATGCTTTTGTTTATGATCCCGTATTTATTCAAAATAGCGTTCATAAAAACCAAGATTATCGTCCTTTGGCGTTAACTTCAATGCAGGTTATTAAAAATACATTATCGAATGATTGATATTGAACGTTGAATAATTTATCTAAATTTAAGTACATTTTTAATCCTTATGGCGATAGATATAAAACTTTTGCCAAAGAGCAAGAATACTTTAATGAGGTTAGAAAAAAATTTAATTCTCTTTCTATTAGCGTGCAAGATAATACGCCTAAAAAATTGATTAAAATGCCTTTTAAGGATATACCTGAGCTTAAAAAATATAATGTCTTCACAGACAAGGAAATTGTTTATCTTTTATTTGATAATAACAAGGTAATTAAGATTTGAAAATTTATAGATAAGGGAATTCCTAAACTTTTGATAGTTCCAGACATTCTTATTTTTAAAAATGAAATGAATATTGAAGATCAACTAAAACAACTAGAAGAAAAAATTTTTGAGAAGCGTGTTAAAACTTTCAAATCGAATTTAGAATCAGCAAAAGAAGATGCCGAACTAGAAAATGAGCCATTTGATGAAAAAACTTTTATTAAGCCATACATTGATGAAAAATATATTGAATTTCACGCAATATATCAATATAATGATGATCTAGCTGATGTTTTAAATGAAATAAATAAAGAAGAACTTAAAATATTTAAATTTACTATGAGGTTTATCGATGAAAAAAATTAATAAGATTATTTTATCTACTTCATTTATTTCAGTCTTACCTTTATCATATGGGCTAGTTTCGTGTATTAATAATGAGCCAAGCACTCAATTAAGAAATAATATCCCTAAGGGTTTTGAATATATTCCTAATATTGAAAATCCTGATGAAGTGAGAACCAACTTATTGATAAAGCAGTTAATAGACCTAAGATTTAAAGGCGATGAAGTAGCAAAAACAAATTTTCTTGAGTCTCAAAAAGATGAGAAGAAGCTTTTTGATGAAGCAAAAAAAATAACCAAAAAGTTTACCGATGAAAATAATGAGGAAAACATTAAAAAATTAAGGGATTTTTATTCTAAAAATTGACTATTTGTTATAAAAAACATTAAAAGATTTACATGAACTTTTTTGGATTGATGAAAATTTCCGGATTTTGGTCAAGTTAAGCATAGCGATGAATTTATCGCATCTTTAAAAAACCACGCAGAAAAATTTGAACCAAATGATGCAAATTTTATTGATAACAACTGGGATCAATTGAGAGAAGGAGATGAATCGCCTGAATCCAAAGATGATATTTTTTATCTTAAGAAAAACAAGTTCTTATTAAGAATTTTGATTTCTAAAAATAAAAGTGATAAAAGTTTTTTGACTTTTGATAGGATGATTTATTTTCCTAAATCAATATCTTCGAAGATATCAATTAAGTTAGTTTCAGATGCTGTTCACAATGCGATTATTCATCATAACAAACGTGGATTTGATGCTTTTGAGAATGTTGTTGTTAAGAACTATAATTTTCCAGCACTTGGTTTATTAATATTGAAGGACATATAATATTATGAAGCGAAAAAAAATAATTCTTTCTGGCTTAGCTCTTGCTACATTATTTGCACCAATTGCTGTTATATCATGCCAAAATACGAGTCAGCAAAATAACAAATCTAAATTATCCTCAATAGCTGTTAATGATGAAAAAGAGAAAAAATGAGATGTTTTTTTGAAATATGAATATGTTAATTCACTTCTTGATTTAGCCTTTAAAAACAACGCTGATAAAAATGCCTATATACAAAAACAAAAAAGGATAAATGATAACTATTTAACTGAGATTAAAGATTATTTGCTTTATGCCAATAATGTTATTGCATTTTTTAAATCAAATGATAATTTTAATTCAAAGAATAAGGTCATTGCTTTGGAAAAATATCGCCCTGAATTAGCTAAACTTTTTAAAGATAATTGATTATGGTTTTTGTTTAATCTTGATCGATTTACGTTTGCTCTTTATGAAGCTTTTAATCAATTTAAAGGTATTACTGATATTTTAAGTAAAGAACTTCAAAAAAACAGTTTGGATCTAGGGTCATTTAATCGCCCTAAAACAAATGAAATGCTTCAATATGTTATTGAAGAAAGTTCACAAAATAATAAAGATTCCTATGATGTTTATTTATTAACTAAGCAAGGTATTATTCTTGAATTATCGATTACTAAAAAATCTGATGGAAATTCAGAAGTCTCAATTTTTACATATTCTCATATTTATCCGGCTTTGTTTCAAAATGAAGCTATTTTAAAGAAATTTGATCTTGCAAAATATGTAAGAGCCTTGAGATTATACAAAACAAGCGCCGATAAGGCTTATATAAAAACTTTATTCGATGAAGAATTTGGCGGCGAACCGCTTAGATTCACAATTGTCTATGTTGATGATTCAAAATAAAAATAAATATTTATTTTAAAAACTAAAACTCACAAAATTAATTGTGAGTTTTTTATCTATTTGTTTTTTGTAAAAATTTTGTTTCCTAATTTTATATACTCATTAACCTTGTCATCAAGAATTTCAAAAGCCATATTATAAATTTCTTTTGAATATACATCGACACCAGCGTCCCTTAAGACATTAACCGGTCAATCTTTATCCCCTGCTGATAGAAAGTTGTTAACATAATTTTCTAATGCGCTTTTTCCTTCGACTTTATATTTTTGAAAGAAGAAGTTTGCCACAATGTAACCGAGTGCATATTTATAAACATAAAAATATGAAAAGAAATGCGGCACCATAACGCTATGAATATTTATTGGATTGCCAATTTTTACTTCATTTTCACTTATTTGATATTTTTTTGATACATCAACATAAATTTTTTCAATAGCTTCATATGAATTAAGAGGTTCATTATTATCAATGCGATTATATAACTCATATTCAAAATTAGACCAATGTGTTTGTCTTAGTACTGTGACGACAAAGTCATTAATGCTTTCATTAAGTAAAAAGAATTTTTCTTCATCTGTTTTTGCTTTTGAAATTAAATAATCATTTAGTAATAACTCATTAAATATTGAAGCTATTTCGGCTATGAATATAGTGTATTGGCTTCGATATACACTTTGGTTTTTATTTGAAAAATATGAATGCATTGAGTGTCCCATTTCATGGCATAAGGTGTTCACAGAGTTGAATGTATTATCTCAGTTCATTAAAATATAAAGCTTATTAATTCCATGTGTTGAACCAATTGAATATGCTCCCGATCTTTTTGAGGGAACATTTATATAATCTATTCATCTTTCTTTGATAGCTCTATCAACTATTTTTGGGTATTCATATGGCATTACTGAGGTTATGTCTTTTAATATTTTTTGGCCATCCTTAATTGAATATGAATTCTTGATTTTTATCAAATCAAGCGAAGTATCTCATAATTCCATTTTTTTATTGAATTTAGCTTCAAAGAATTTAGCATGCGCATTATGATATTTTTTAAATATATCTATATTTGAAATTACGCTTTCATAAATAATTTCAAGCAATTTTTTGTCAACATGGTCATTCATTAAAATTGAATCAAGCGTTGAAGGATATTTTCGATGTAGGGCATTAACCGATAACTCCTTGATATATTGATATAACATTTTGGCTAAAATTTGTTTATGTTTTAAATAACCATTCAAATAATTAAAATAGCTTTCTTTTCTTACTCGTTCATCAGCGTGTTTTCTAAATGATTGCATGCTTGCTCTTGTAATTTCATGTTTTTTGCCATGTCTATCGTGTGCATAGCCAAATGTAATTTCACTATCGGTTAAAACACCAAACAATTCAGTTACATCTGGATGACCAGAGATTGTATCGTTTAAATATGTTTCAATCTTATCATCCAATTTATGATCTAGTTCAAGCAATATTGCCTCAAGATCTTTTTTTACTTCCTTTAATTCTGGTTTA
Source organism: Mycoplasma sp. 1781 (assembly GCF_053851675.1). Taxonomy (NCBI): domain Bacteria; kingdom Bacillati; phylum Mycoplasmatota; class Mollicutes; order Mycoplasmatales; family Mycoplasmataceae; genus Mycoplasma; species Mycoplasma sp. 1781. Next base: position 11,522 of record NZ_JBSQBC010000003.1, on the reverse strand, counting down.
TTTAGCCATTCCTTAATTTTTTGTTTATGTCGATCAATACGATTAATTTCTGAGCCCAATCTTTTTGCGTATTTGGCATTTGTTGCTTCAAAAGTTGCTATCATCTCATTGATTTTAGGATCAATAATGTTTATATTCAATTTATTCGATAGATAATTTTCAATTTTATTACTCAACAAAATGAATTCCTCATTTAGTTTTATTGAAGCAACAAAATTATCAAAATTATCATATTTTGAATCTTTTATTTCTATTTGTTTCTCAAACAAGGCAAAATATTCATCAAAAAGTTGCTGATATGTTTTATTGCCTAAAATATCTTCCAGGTCAAAGCGATATTCTGACTCAATTTCTTCATATTTACTATATTTTTTCATTAATACCTCCTCGATAAAATTAAATTATACAAAAAATAAGTTCTAGCAGAACTTACTTATTATTATCTTTATCTATAAAAATTAAACTATCAATTTCACAGTTTAATCTTTTTCTTGCATTAAAACCGTCAAGTTCCATTAGCACAATAATTTTTAGGATTTCAACTCCTTGGTCCTTTAACAATTTTGTTATTGCTTCTAAGGTTCCTCCGGTAGCTAGAACATCGTCAATAATAACTGCTTTTTGTCCCGGTTTTACTAATCCCTTTTGAATTTCAAGGATTGAGCGCCCATACTCTAAACCATAAGCACAACTAATAACTTCGCCAGGCAGTTTCCCCCTTTTTCTTACCATAATAAAAGGTTTAGATAATTTAGCGGCTACAGGAGTGCCAAAAAGGAATCCTCTAGCGTCTGGTCCGACGATAATGTCTGCATCTTTAGCTAATTCTGACATAGTATTAATTGTGTAATTTAGGGCATTACCGTTAGCCAAAAGAAGAGATATATCCTTAAATTTAACACCTGGTTCAGGAAAGTTTTCAACTGTTCTAATATATTTTTTTAATTCCATAGCCATAATATTATATTACAAATTTACTTATAAAATAAGTAGTTACAAAAATTAAAATTTGGAAGTAATTGTATTTTTTATAAAAACATTTTTAAAAAATATACTTAATTTTAAATCAAAAATATTGTCAAATGTTTCTTAGAACCTTCGATTCTGATAAAAGTGCTATAATTCTAATTATGAATAGTAAATATGTATATATTGATTTTGAAGCGATATCAAATCCTTTTGCAAGATTATTAGCAATTCCAGTTAATACTCCCTTTGCTTATACAGTGGGTGCTTTAAATCAAAATGGAAAATTCGAAACAAGAACATTTATTATTGATTTTTTAAAAATTAAATCAATAAAAGGCATTTGATCAACATTGAAGCAAAATATAATAAAACATATATACGATATTAATTCAAAAATTGATATTAATGAAATTACATTTATAGGACATAATCCAACATTAGAAAAGCAAATATTAATAAAATTGTTTCCAAAAAATTTGGTTAATCCATTATTAGATCCCTCGTGTCCTGTTTTATCTTTATCTAAACTCACAGGGCCAAAATTTAGTAAGGAATATTTCCCTAATATAAAGAAGGCCATTAATCAGTCTGACGTTATATCATTAAAAAAACGAACCGCAGGTCGAAACGGTGCAATTGCTGCTTTTGTAGGCTTTTGGTTGTATGTTAATTCAGTTTCACATTTAAGAGCCAATGATAAAAGAAAGAAATATATGCTCAATCTTAATAAAAATTTAGTTATTAAGGAACTTAGACATTATTCAGGTGATGATGTTAATAAAATGATATTTTTAGCTTCTGACCCAGAAAGAACAGATTTGTTAATAAAAAGATATTTATATAAAAAAGATTTTTTAAAGTTAATAAAAAATATTGATTTTGATGATAATTTGACACTAAAAGAAATTAAGGAGAAGATTTGAATTCTTTAATTTAAATTTTAAATATTTTAGAAAGGAGTAATTATGTCATCTAATGTTTTAAAGAAAGAAAAAAAGCATTATTTGAGAAGATTGCTGCCTCAATCTAAGCATGATTTAAAGCTCTATTTTTCAAAAACTTGGCCAATAATTATTGGTGAAATTTTGTTTTGCTTAAATGGTTTTTTAGATAACTTTATGGTAAGTCACATTCCTTCGGGAATTGATGCCTTAACTTATGCCAATACTTACACTGGAATTATATATACAATATTTTTTGCTATACAAGGTATTGCAGGTATGTTTGTTGGCCAATATTATGGTAGAAAAGACTTTGATAAGGTTAAACAAATTATGAACCTTAGAATATGGATGTATTTATTTATAAGTATTTTGCTTGCTGTGGCTTCTTGAAGTCAGCCGACTGCATTGATACATCTTATTGGCGGTGCCAAGATTAAGGGTGCAGCTCTAAATGAGGCAAGAATGTATTTAATGCTTATTGCAATTTCGTGAGTTTTGACATCCTTTAACTTTAACACGAATATGCAACTCAATGAAACTGGCCATTCAAATCTAGCTTTTATTTCAGCATGTCTAACTCTTGCTACAAATGCTACAATAAATTCTATTTTGTTGTATGCATTTAAGGGTCATGCTTATTATGCAGCTTTTGGTTCTATTGTTAGTGGATTGGTATGTTTGTTGTCAGATTCCTTATTAACTTACTATAAGGATAGACCAATATTTATTAACATTTTCAAAATTCACTATATAACTAGGCCGATTGCAAAGCAAATATTAAAACGCATACCTGCTATGTTAATAACAATTGTTGCAATGGTTATTCTACCTATTAGAATGATCATTTGAGCTAGAGCCTTTCCGGATGATTTGGCAAACGGTTCCGGAATCGGGGAAAAGTGAATGGGAATTAATGCAGTTACAATTTTAGGTTTAGTTGAGAGTCTCTCATCAATAACATCGGCTATTACCTCTGCCTGTTCATCTAATGTTTCATATTTTGTCGCTGGTAACCTAGGTAGAAATAATTTTGAGGAAGCAAAAAAACACGGTTATGCTCTAAGGGGTTTTCATACTATCTCAGGTTTTTGCATGTCATTGATTATGTTAGGCGTTATTTTTGGTATTGCCTATTCACCCGCTACATCAAAAGGGACACAGGAATCCATTTCTCATAATATTGAGTTTTATTTAAGATCAAGTGACCCAAAGTTAATACAATCAGTGTTTGATGTTCAACTAAAATCTGGAGTAATTGATCCGCAAATAATTAATAAGGTAACTCAAATGCTTAAAGATGTTAGAAATGGACAATCAGATTTTGGCAATAGAGAGATTATTGAATTTCTTAGATTGCCCGTTGTTTTGGAATGAATAAGTCTAATGAAGGCTCAGGTTGCATCAACATTTACTAGAATATTTTTGCTTACATCATTAACATTTTTATTTATTAATCCTATTTGGTGTTGGTTCTATACAGCCGCTGCATTGCCAGGGGCTGGCGGAAGGAATATTGTAGGTTCATTAACTATGTTATCTGCGCATTGATTATCATTTATGTGATTAATAATCCTAACATTTGTAATCATTATACCGCTACGAAATAATCATACAAGTTCTTTGAGCCTAGAATTGTCATATTTTCTATATTTTTCAATTGATTTCGTTAGATGAGGGATATTTGAAATTGTAGCAGCTAAGGTTAACTGATTAAGAAATGTGACTGAAGAGAACCAACATAAGAAACCAAAAACAATTTCGTAAATTAGCATAATTAATATAATTCTTCATTGCTATAAAAAAAATATTTGGCGGTTAGTATCAATACTAATCTAATTTAAATTATTTGCGCAGCTAAGAATTTGAGCACTTTTGACATTAATATTAGAATTTTTTTAGGTAAGCAAGTTACGAGAGTAATATGTTTGGTAAGAAGTATATAAAGATAAAATTAAAATAAAATGCTTAAATAGTTTTTTGTTTATAATTTATATTGTTAAAAAAGGGCAATTACCCAAGCGGCCGAAGGGGACAGTCTCGAAAATTGTTAGGAGTTAATAGCTCGCAAGGGTTCAAATCCCTTATTGCCCGCCATATTATTTTAAAAATGAAATATCCAAAAAAGTAGGCATCTCAAAGGCCTACTTTATTTAATTTTTATACCACTGTTTTTCATTAATTCAAGTGCAAAATCATGATATGCTTTTCTACTATGATTTTCATTTTCAAATGTATCAACAAGTTCTTTATAAATGATAATTTCCTTATCTAAACCCTTAAAATTAAGATATGTTTTCAAGGTAAGGGCAAATTGCAATATGCAAATATCAGTGCAACATCCTAGGATTTCAAATACATCATATTTATAAATTAAGTCAATCAAACCTGATTTAACAAAGGCAAAAAAAGCGTTGGTTGAGTTTTTTTTAATAACATCGGTTACATATGGTTTTAGTTCGTCTACTATTTCAGCTTCTCATGTTTCTTCTAAACAATGTAAAGGGTATGATTGCATTTCTACGTCATTTTCCTTGTGTGAGTCGCAAACAAATAACATTTTTTCATTTTTATTTTTAAATAAATACTTTTCAATCTTTGGGATTAGATTATTGATATGAATGCTTGCCATTTTTCCTTTGTTACAAAAACCGTTTAGCATATCAATTACAAAAATTATTTTATTCATTATACCCCTTAATATTAATTTTATAGAATCAATGTATTAAGCTCTTCTATTAAAAAGACCTTGCTATCGTGAATTATTTTAACATTTTTTAAAAAACAATATAATATTAATTTGGATACATCTTTTGTGGGACATAGAGACATATAAATGTTGGTGTATCTAAAGTTCGAATTTTATTTATTTTTTAATTTATATGAAAGGAAATATATGATGGCCGAAGAACAAATGGTTGTTACTTCTGACACAAAGAAAAAAATAAGTTTCTTTGCAGCAATCATGGTCGTACTTGGTGGTTCGATTGGTGTTGGTATCTTCTTAAGATCTAAAGCAGTTCTAGAATACTCTGCCGGAAATATCGCTCTATCATTAGCGACATGATTAATTGCCGGTTTTGCTGTTGTTACTTTAGCTCTTGCTCTAGTTGAAGTAGCGTCAGGTCGTAATGACAACTTAGGTATGATTGGTTGATCTAAGGCGTTTAACACGCTAGCCATATATAAGGCTAATAAGTTCTTTATGACTTACTTATATCTACCATTTACATACTTCTTTATGCCTTATTATGTAATACTTCAATTCCAAGACGCAGCTTCTGGATTTGGATTAACTCCAAACTTTGGTGGATCACATGCTGCTCCATGAATTTACTTCGTTATTGGACTAGTATTAACAATATGAATGCTATTTTCAGCTGGTTTAAGTGGTCGTGCTGGAAACATTCAAAACTTAATAATAACATCAGTTAAGTTTATCCCATTAGTAGCTATCGTAATTGTTGGATTTATCTTCCTAGGATTACGTGTAAAAGAAGGAAATGCAGATATCTGAACCCCTATTACTAAGGAAACATTATTTAACAAAGATTCTACAAACTTCTTAAAATTAACTCCAGTTTTAGGTATATTTGGATCAATTGCAGGTATCTTCTTTGCATTTGATGGTTTCTATGTTTCTGCTGGTATTCAATCAGAAATGAAGAATCCTGAAAAAACTCCTGCAGCTTTAGTTATTGGTCTATTATCAATGACTGGTATTTACATTGTTATTGCTGCAGCTATGTCACTTGGTGCTAAGTCAGGTGGTTTCTATGACTTTGGTGATTTATTAGCAGGAAAAGGTCATGGTTGAGCATTTGGTCTAATTAATGTATTTATCGCTATTGGTGTTATAGGTATTCTAAATGGATTCTCATTATGAGCAACTCGTTTCGTAGAAGACTTAATTAAAGAAGGGGAAATTTATGTTCCTGCTTCAGTATACAGATATATGAAAAACAGTAAAATGCCAATCGTTGGAACTCTATTCTGTTTATTATTATCTCTACCATTTATGGTTGTATTTACAGCAATTGGATCGTATGCATATATCGACATCACTGGTTATGGAACAGGATACGGATACGACATTGGTACATTATTGTCATTCTCAGACTTAATGGCTAACTGAATGGCTGTATTTGCATTTATGTTTATTGCATTAGCAGTTGTTGGTGCTCTTGAAAACAGAAAGAAAAACTTTATTGCTGTTCAAAAGAACAAACACACAGTATGAGCAGGTATTATTGCTGTTGTTATGGTTATAACAACATTAGTATTCTACATGTTAGATCCATTTGTTTCACTTGGATTGACACTTGCTAAATACTTCACAGCTCAAGGAACTGATAAGGCAAACTTTGTTTCTGACTTAGTTGGATATGGTGCAACATCAGCGTTATTTGTTCTATATATGGTAATTTTCTTTGCTTCAACACCTATTGAAAAACAATTAGCTCTATGAAGAAGAGAAAAATTATCAAAAATTCTTGCTGGTCAATACTGTGAATGTGAAGCAGAATATTACTGCCCATGCAGATTAGAATTAGCTAAAGAAGCAAATGAATTAAATAATTTAGTTATTAATACATTTGAAACAGCTCGTTAATTCCAAAAAAATAAAAACTAGCACTTATTTTAAAGTGCTGGTTTTTATATTTTTGTATTTTATTAAAACGGATTCATTATTTTTTTTACTCCCCTTAAAAACTATAAAAATAATGTAAAATTTTAAAAATATATCAATAAAATTATTTTCACTGTTTTGTAAAATAAAAAGGTAACTTATGAAAAAAGAAAAGATCGAAAAATACCCAGAAATTAATGATGATATGTTAGATACTAGGATAAAAGAAGGGTTAACTTCAGCTGAAGCTGCTCATCGCCAGGAAACATTTGGTTTAAATGAATTAAAAAAAACAAAGAAAATAAATCCCTTTTTTACATATTTAACTCAATTTAAAGATATCCTTGTAATTATTTTGTTGCTTGCCGCATTGTTATCATACATTTTTGCAATTATTAGCGCATCTAATAGGCAATGAAACTTTAATACAGAATTAGTTGTTGAATTTATTGAACCATCAATTATATTATTTGTAGTCCTAACAAATTCTCTTGTTGGCGCAATTCAGGAAATAAAAAGTGCAAAGGCTGTTGATGCATTAAGTAAATTAAATCCCTTGCAGGCCAAAGTTATCCGTGATGGTATATTAATTTCAATAGATTCAAAAGATGTTACGATTGGAGATGTTATATTGCTAGAAGCTGGCGATGTGGTGCCTGCTGATGGTTATTTATTATTTTCTTCGAATTTATCGTCAATTGAATCCTCACTGACGGGTGAAAGTGAACCGGCAATAAAAGATTATAATTTCAAGAGGAATTTAGATTTACCTTTAGCTGATCGTAAATTTATGTTATATTCATCTTCAATTATTGCTAGCGGAACTGGTTATTATGTCGTTAGTGCTATTGGACAACAAACCGAGCTTGGTAAAATTTCATCACTTGTAAGTAATCAAAAAGATGCTATGAGTCCACTACAAATTAAAATTAACAAATTAGGAAAAATATTTGGATATGTAGGACTTGGATTATTTTTATGTAGCATGCTAGCACAAATTTTGTTTGCTGTCTCAAGCCCTTCTTTGTATAAGGAAATGACCTTTTGAAGTACAGTTATTGTTAACGGAGTTTCACTAGCCGTCGCCGCCATTCCTGAGGGTCTAATTGCATTTACTTCAATTATTTTGGCAATAGGAGTTCAAAGAATGGCTAAGAAACAAGCAATTGTCAAGGATTTGATGGCAGTTGAATCTCTTGGCAGCTGTGCAGTTATTTGTTCTGATAAAACAGGTACCTTAACTCAAAATAAAATGACAATTGTTGACATTTTTAGTTCAGATAATAAAAAACTCAGTGATACATCGATGAATGAAAAATATCTAAAAATTATTGAGTACGGTTCACTTTGTTCAGAGGCAAATTTATCACTAGATAATGGAGAATTTAAGGTTGTTGGCGATCCTACAGAGTCATCGTTTTTATATGAATTATATAAGCATTCAAAATTTATGACCAAGGCTAAACTTGAATCACAATACAAGCGTATTCATGTTTGACCATTTGATTCTGATCGTAAATTGATGACTACTATCAATAAGATTGGCGATAAATATATAGTTATCGTTAAAGGTGCACCTGATGTTTTAGTTAATAGAACATTAACAACTATTTATGAAAAAAATAGCATTTTTCATATTAATAATCAATGGTCAAATGAGTCATACCGGGTATTGGCGGTTGCATCTAAAGAAATAACTAAATCAACTTTAGAGGAATTGCTAGCTAAGAAGAATAGTGATCAACTTGATTTTCTAGAGAATAATTTACATTTTGAAGGTTTAGTTGCTATGATTGATCCTCCTAGAGAAGAAGCAAGAGACGCAATTTCAATTTGTCGTCAAGCCGGTATCAAACCAGTAATGATTACTGGTGATAATATAAATACAGCTATTTCAATTGCTAAAAAATTAAATATTTTTAATGAAGGCGATCTAGCGATAACTGGCGTAGAGTTAGATAAAATTAGCGATCAAGAATTAAGCCAAAATATTGAGAAATACTCAGTTTATGCTCGCGTTAAACCAGAAGATAAACTTAGAATTGTAAATGCTTGACAAAAAAGAAATCAAGTTGTAGCAATGACCGGCGATGGAGTCAATGATGCTCCTGCCTTAAAGGCATCTGATATTGGCTGCGCGATGGGTATTACTGGTACAGAAGCCTCAAAGCAAGCAGCCAATATGATACTAGCTGATGATAATTTTACGACAATTGTTTCAGCAGTAAAAAACGGTCGTTCAATATATCAAAAAATAAAAAATGTAATTCAGAATTTGCTAATTACTTCTGTTGCTGAAATTATATTAGTTTTTCTTGGATTGTTGATATTTAAGGCTGTATTTCATAATTGAGATGTTTTGAAGAATAAAGAAATATATATTTTATCAGCGACACAACTTTTATGAATTAACTTATTTACCCATGGTTTTCCGGCCATCGCTTTAGGACTACAAGATACAAAAGAGGATTATATGAATCGACGTCCTCTTTCAAAATATGAGTCAATATTTGCTAATAAAATGGGTATAAATATTTTATGGCAGGGCATCTTAATAGGTATTATATCAATGATTGGCTATTATTTGGGTGCTTTATGGGCTTATAATCAAGGTCTTGGGCCTGATCAAATAATTAGTGCTGCTTCAACTATTGCCTTTTTAATTCTTGGTATTACGTCAGCTTTTAACTCCGTTAATTTAATGTCTAAAAAACCAATAATTTTTTCAAATCCATTATATTATTGAAAAGTTTATACATCTGTTATCTTCTCATTATCATTTTTATTGCTTGTTGCCCTTGTTCAAAAAATAACAATAGCATTTAAGGGATATGAGGATATTTCATCATCACCGACATTGCTTGCTTATGGGCTTGGCCTTCCATTGATTATTATTCCTATTTATTTTGTTCATAAGGTCATATTATTGTTAATTGAAAAAAGAAGAAGTAAAAATAACTCTATTGTGAATTTTGAAATGATATTAACTCCGAAAGAAAGAAAACAAGCTAAAAAATAATCTTTAATTATCAAAAAATGATATGTACCCAGAATCCTGGACACATATTTATTAACTAGGCAACACAAATGGATGTTTTCCTGTATTTTACAGGAGGCATCCATTTTGTTTTTGCCTGAATTCTTTTATTGTTATAATAATCCATATATTCATCTACAGCTTTTGAAAAAGATTGGAAAGATTCAAAGTCTTTTTCAAAACCATAATACATCTCATTTTTCATTCTGCCAAAGAAAGTCTCCATAATACAATTGTCATAACAGTTTCCCTTTCTAGACATTGATTGAATAATCCCTTTTTCTTTTAATCTGTTTCTATAATAAGCATGTTGATACTGTCACCCTTGATCAGAGTGAAATATTAAGCCTTCTACATTTGAAAACTTATCAAATGCATTGTCCAACATTCTCTTCACCTGTTCTAAGTTTGGATGTAATGCTAAGTTATATGACACAACTTCATTTGTATGCATATCTAATATAGGGGACAAGTAACATTTACCCCATGAGAAGTTAAATTGTGATACATCTGTAGTCCATTTCTGCAAAGGCGCAGTTGTACGAAAGTCTCTGTCTATTGCATTATCAACAATCTTTCCAACTTCTCCCATGTAAGAATGATTCTTCTCTTTTGGTCGCTTTCCTAATAGAGATGCTTTATGCATAAGACGTTGAACTCTTTTATGATTAACCTGATAACCCCTTTTTAAAAGTTCCTGGTGAATACGCCTTACCCCATATCTTCCTTTATGTTCATTAAAGATATCTTTGATTTCATTTAATAATTCTTCGTTTCTTAATTCTACAACATCTACCTTATTTATCTCAAAGTAATAAGTTGATTTTGCCATTCGGGTAGCTTTAAGAAGATGTTTTAATTGATATCCTTTTTCACGGAGTTCTTTGATGAGTGCTGCTTTTTCGCCTTGAGTAGTGCAGCTTTCATTTCTTCTCTCAAGGCGATCTCTTTTTTTATTACTTCGTTTTCTGCCTTGATATATTCATTTTCTGTTCTTAAACGAATTAATTCTTCGTATTCGGATTCTTCAAGTTTTATGCGATTGTTATAATTAATCTTTTTCATATCTGGATTCCTTGATTTATGCCCTTTCTTTTTATCGATAAGACCATTATATCCATAAATTTCATATTTGCGAACCCATTGATATAGAATTCCTTCACTTATTCCTGCATTAATCGCAACAGAACTAATCGAATTTTCTGCAAGCACTCGAGATACTAACTCATGCTTTTCTTCTGAAGACCAAGCTTTATTTTGTAATTTGTGCTTTAATGCTTCAGGTCCACGTGCATCTTCGATTCTGACCCATTTTCGAACTGTGTTTCTAAATAATTTTTTTGAAACACCATCAGGCGTGTCTGGGGATATACCTTGTCGATACATTTCGACACACTTTCTTTTAAATTCATAATCATAGCGCATAAAAATAACCCTCCTTACTGGTTTTTATTTGTCCAGTAAAGAGGGTAACATATCAAAAGTCATTTTTTTTTTTGCGTACTATATATATAATTATCATATAAGATCCACCCGTAAATAAACTTATGGTTTAAAATCTTGACTAAAATTTATCTAGTTTAATTTAATATGTGGTGAAATATAATCCATTTTTTATTCATTGAGGAGTTATTTTTGTGAGAAGAACTAAAAAAAATAAATTAGGAATATACCTTGCGATTGCATCAGGGCTGGTAGTTACTGCCGGAGCAACATTAACTTATGTTTCACTAGTTAATAAAAATCAAAATTTATTAAATAATAGGATTTTGATTATTAAACAGAAGGAACAAGAGATTGAAGTTGCAAAGAAAATACTAATAAAAGCACAGCATACATTAAATAACACTAAAATTAAACAAAAAGATTTAATTAAAAATCTTGATTTAACTAATCAAGAAATAGGTGAATTATCTAGCAGAGATTTTAGTCTTAATCAAACTAT